>JAYSUN010000462.1:0-3661 GCA_043719045.1 Hyphomicrobiaceae bacterium
CCGTCGCGTTCCCCGTCCGGCAACGGGTATTGATCTGATCTGTTATCGCAGAGGAATCGGTGCCGCCTCTTGACAAAGAGAAGCCATATCAACGTTCGACATGAGCGTCGGCGCAAAGGGCGCGAAGCGGCCTTTGGACTGTCCGCTCGATGGCGTGGTTAGACCACTGGCCACCGGTGCCTAAAGTATGGGACTTCACACCGCACCCGATTCCCTTGAGGCCACCACCAAGGCCAAGTCAATGGCACCTGACGACACCTGAAGCGGCTCCACACCCAAGAGTTCAAACGCTTCCATATCGGTTTCTTGCTCTCCCGTTAAGCGAATGAACCTGAGCTGTGCGAGCGGCTCCGGCTGTGTACTTGACAGGTCGACAAAGAACGTGACTCGTTCGCCGTGGTGAAGCAGGGTTGTCTTGCCGAGCGAGAAAGACTCTGCGACGGTGGCTCTTTGCTTCGCAGGCTCGTCGGGCGATCCATACGCCAGGACCACCGGACAGGCTACCGTACGTTCTGAAAGGCTCACGCGACCGCTCACAGTTGCAGCTATGACATTCTTTTCACCGAGCGTCCAGTCATTGGGCTTAAGGTCGTAGAAGAAGTCCTCTGGCTTGTCAAACTGGCCGCGCGGCAGGAGCCCGCGCTTGTCGATCTCATCAGAAACGACGTTAAATACCGATGCTGAATTTCCCTGGCGGAAAGCGCTCGCCACGAATGTTGCCTCTTGATCGGTGATGCTGGGTGCGTCAAGTTGTAGCGTTATCTGCACGTCGCTGTAAACGTAGTAATAGAGCCGAACCCTTTGAGACCGGCCCCAATCGGCGACCTCGACCGTGGATAGTTCGTCCAGATCGCGTAGGACGATGCCAAACCGCCTCGCTTTTGCGAGCGCTCCACGCGTGAACCCAGAGTTGGAGACTGCGATTACGCCTGCGGCATTGAGCGATGCGCGACGGCCAATCAATTCCTCGATCCAGGTGACATCTTGCGGCTCCTTATGTATTCGGCACTCGACTAGGGTGAGTTGCCCGTCTCGCCGGATGGCGACGTCAACTTGACGTGCCTGTCGCGGATTGTCCGGATCAGGGAAATGCTCGTTCCAAATCACCTGTGCATCGTCTTGCTCGATGAGCTCGTGGATGCGGTGCACGAAGCGTTCAAAGGCATCGGACGAGGAGCTCATCGACCTCCAGGGGTCTAACTTTTGAGTTGAGCGGCACGACGCGGCAGGACGCGATTGGGTGAGAATGAAATGACACCCAAGCGTGGCCCGAGGGTCCGCTCGAAAGAATGGTTAGACGCCATCGCCAAGGCGCTGAACAGCGAATTTTGCCTTCGATAGTGCGCGCCGCATGATTGACTCAGCGACTCCAGGGAAGGCCGGTATGGAGTACTCGAGTGACAGAAGTAGACCCAAAGGGGTAGCTTCGCCCCACTGCTCGAAGTACCACCCGACGCTCTTACCACTCGGCGAAGGAGTGCTGTATGTGTAAAGTTCAGCATGCTTCACGTTCTTGACCACTCCGACGTCACTGATGAAGACAGCATCGATCTGTTCTTCAAGTGGAATAGCCAGTTCCGCGTAGTGCGAAGCAAGCTCAGCGTAGAGCACCTTCGGCTGAAAGGCCTTCATGGAAAAAACATAGTAGGGCACGAATTGTGAATGCGCTACGAGGGCAGCGGGCATTGTCTTGTGCAGCAGAAGTGGCGAACGGCTGCGAAGAATACGCTTAACACTTCGGCACTGGCCTGCGGCACGGTGCAGCTCGTCCTTGCGACCCAGATTTGGCTTGATCTCAACCGCTGCGTCACAGCCATCCGCAAAAATGAGTCGAAACTTGCCTTGTGAATCCACAAGATGCGGGTGCGCTGGATTAAGAATAACGCAATCGACAGAGTCGGATTGATTCCCATCCAAGTCTGTGATTTTGCCTTTGGAGACAATGTGACTTTGAGGAAGGAATCGTGCTACAAAAGCCTGCACAGCATGCTCCCGAAAGTCTGCTACTTCCTGGGGCGTACCTTCGCCTTGTCCTGAAGACAGCTTGAATTCTTCCGAGATCCGACGACCCTCCGCTTTGAGAATGTCAAGAAGTCTGTCCATCGAATGCCTGGCGTCTAACATTTGAGCTAAGCGGGCGACGACGTCAGGACGCTAGGCCCGGGCTGGCAAAAATGTACAACGTACCGCCTGCCCGGGCCTAGCGTCCTGACGTTGGTGATCCGCTTGAGAGAATGGTTAGGCGTCACTGCGGTACGTCCCGGGCGCGATGCCGGAGCTTCACGACAATGACGCGGAGTCGTGCTGGTCTCTACTTGCACAGAAGAACCTTCACGTAGGTTGCACTGCTGCGAACTGACACTTCAGTGACGACCGATCTGGCTTCGTTGGTAATGAAGTAGTAGGGAGTGCCCGAAGCGGCCGATTTAAAGATGTTGCTCTCAAGTTTTATGAGGGCAGTCTTTCGCCCCTCCGCGCTGACGATCATCAGATTGTCAAAGTCCATTCTGGAGAGATTCTTTAGCTTGAGTTCCGCGTCTCTCTCGTAGATGTGTTCTCCAGTCATGGTTTCCCCGATTTCGGCACGAGGCAGGCATGCCACATCCTTTCCGGTCGCGGTAGAAGAGATCGCCACCAGGCTGATGGCCAGAAGCGCGCAGGTCTTGGTCATGGCGATGTCCCTGTGACGCCTAACGCGTTGTTGACCATCTCGGTAAAACCGTGGCTGGCAATGCTCTGAATGTTTGGCGGCAGGTTGAAGTAGGGCCTGAAGTCTTGTTCCCAGGCCGCATGCTCCCCAAGTCCGGCGAATCGGTACAGGCGAGAAAATCGCCGCTGGTAGCCGAGACTGAAAGCCGGGTGGGTTGAGGTCCCGCTGCGGGCTATCCAGCCTTCCTGTTCCAGACGTTGGATGTACCTGTTTGCGGCGACCCGCGAGACGCCCAGTCGATCGGCGTAGTGCCTCGTGAGGTCTCGCGGGTGCAGGGCAACATCCGCGGTGACCGTGCGCACCAACTCTGCAAACCGCGACGGTTTTGACATGGCTTAACTTGTTAACTCAAGAAGGCGACATTGTTAACTTAACCCCGACATGTTGTAAACATCAGCCCTGCTGATCTGGCCAGCCGGCTTTCGATTGGGTGATTCATACTATGACCTTCGAGAAGCCCGTAGGAAGCCTGAAGGAAGCCGCACTACCAGCTGTTGCGCAGCTCGCGCAGCCGGGTGAACACGGTGCCTTGATCGGGCTCTTGCGGCAGATCGGGAAAGACCTCGCGCAGCGCGGCGATGAGGCTAGTGCTGGTCAGGCGAAAGAACGGGTTGACCTCGCGTTCGACGGCCAGGGTGGAGACGAAGGGTTGATTCACATCCTGGCCGCTCACTTGATCGAGTAGGCTCTTCGCGGCCGCGTTGTCGGGCTCGCGGTCCAGGGTGAAGCGCAGGTTGTTCTCGATGTAGTCGTGGCCGGGGTAGATCAAGGTGTTGTCGGGCAGGCGGTCCAGCTGCTCTGAGAAGGTCTTGTACAGATCCGCCGTGTTGCCGCCGTTGTGCGTGTTGCCGGCACCGGCGTTGAACAGCGTGTCGCCGCAGAACAGCACCGGCGGCAGGATGGACGAGCGCGTGTGCGAGCGCATGCAGACATGGCACATGGTGTGGCCCG
>JAYSUN010000463.1:0-3655 GCA_043719045.1 Hyphomicrobiaceae bacterium
CAGCATGTGGTGGATCAGCGCCCAGGTGTAGCCGATCAGAATGAGCTTGCCGATGGGGTGGCTGAGGAGATCATTGACGTAGCTGTAGTAGCTCGGGCCCTGGGCAACAGCGATCAGCCACCACGCCAGCAGGAGTGTGCCGAAGTAAAGAGCCATGCCGGTGATGCGGTGAAAAATCGACATCACCATATTGATCAGCGGCTTGTAGATTGACAGATGTGGCGACAATGGTCGCGCAGTACCGCCCTTGGCCTCGGCCATGGATCACCTTCCCCGTGGTTCGTTCGTCGTGTCTTATCGCAGCTGCGAAGGGGCTGCAATTGGACGTTTGTGTCTCACCCAGAAGATTGCGACGGATTGGAACCGTGGCATGCGTTGGCTCACGAGATTTGGGATCGGTTCAGTGGAGGGCCGCGGGATGTTCGCAAGCACCCGTTTCGTCGCGACCGTGGGCATGCTGGCGATCGGGCTGGCAGCTTCATCGGTGCACGCCGAGCAGATGACAGTCGACGGCGTTATGCGAACGTTTGCGCTGCATATCCCGTCGCGGATTGCGCAAGCCAAAACACCGGCACCTTTAATCATCGCGCTCCATGGCGGCATGGGCAGTGGGGCGCAAATGCGCGGCTGGTTGGGGCTGGATGCTGTCGCCGACCGGCTCGGTTTCATCGTCGCATACCCCGATGGATTGTCGCGCAATTGGAATGATGGCCGCACCGCAGTGCGCGCCGAAAGTGCCGGTGGCAAACCGGCAGATGACGTCGCCTTTCTCAGCATGCTCGCGAAAATCTTGACCGACCGCGGTCAGGCCAAAGCTGGACAGGTGTTCGTCACAGGCGCGTCCAATGGCGGGATGATGGCCTTTCGCCTGGCCTGCGAAACCGAAGGCGTGTTTGCTGGTTACGCGGCCATGATTGCCAACGTTTCGGTTGAACTCGAAGCGCGATGCCAGCCGCGTCAGCCCGCCGCGATGCTGATCATGAACGGCACCGCTGATCCGTTGATGCCATTTGGCGGCGGCAATGTGGCGCGCAATGGTCGGGGGACCGTGACGTCCACACGCCAGACGTTCGCCCGCTGGCAGTCCGCCAACCGATGCCACGGTGAAGCGCCGGCACTACGCTTGCCAGACCTCGATCCTGGAGACGGATCATACGTCGAGGTGATCAGCTCCAAAGATTGTGCAGTCGGTGCGGCGACAGTATTGTATACCATTGTCGGCGGAGGTCATCAGATGCCATCACGCCTGCGCGGCTCAAGGCCCATGATTGACCGCTTTTTAGGCCCAAACAACCGGGATATCGAGGCGGCCGAGGTGGTGGCACGTTTTTTTATGGAACGGTAATCCGCTAATTCGCACGAACCCGAATTTTGCACCGGGCAAAGGCCTGCGACAACAGGCCCATAGGCAGCACCGGCCTGAGGCACTTACACCCGCCGACGATCCAATTGATTTGTCTTGCTACCCAGGACCTCAGCCATGACGTACATCGTCAACGAAAATTGCATCAAGTGCAAGTTCACCGACTGCGTTGAGGTCTGCCCTGTCGATTGCTTCTACGAGGGTGAGAACATGCTGGTCATCCACCCCGATGAATGCATCGACTGTGGTGTCTGCGAACCGGAGTGCCCGGTTGACGCCATTAAGCCTGATACCGAGCCGGGCCTGGAAAAATGGCTCGAGCTCAATCGGAAATTTTCGGAAACATGGCCCAATATCGCGTCCAAACGTGATGCGCCGACTGATGCAGACAAATACCGGGATGAGAAGGGCAAGTACGACAAGTACTTTTCGGACAAACCCGGCGAGGGCAATTGATTCGCGGCTCACTGGGGAGTGCTAAATATACCACGCTGTCTCCGTCGAGCTTTTTTGTTTTTGCATCAGGACTGCCAGACCCCGACCCAACCTGGACAATTGTCGGCCCGTTCGTAACGTTTTGCCGTCTAAGTCGCGCATTTTACCATTTAGACGGCTTCTAAAAGCGTGAACATTGTGTTATGTTCTTGCTAACGTGGTCTTTCGCCGAACAAACGACAAACACAACGCGCCCGAAAGGATGTGGCAGTGGGCGTTCGGCTTGGCCTGATCGATGCATCGGCTGAAAGGGTGGATGAGTCGCGTTTGATTTTGTTCCATCCTTATCCGTCTAAGTCAGCGATGAACAGGGCGGGCCACTGAATTCGCATTCGGGCGGATCAGCAAAACAACATGGAGCAAGTGCAAAGGTTGATTGCAACATCCATTGTTGGTCGAGGAGCACGAGGGTCATAAATTGTGTCGCAACGGCCACATGCTGCAAGGAGGGAGGGCCCGACGGTGGTCTGTAAAGTCGTCGCGCAGCAGTGGTTGCGGTGTGGGTTTTAGTGCCCTACGGTTGCGTCAGAATGCGAGTCGCGCCGGATCGAGCTAGCGGATTTCGTGAGAAGAGGGCGGGGGCAACGAGGTTGAAGCGGTTGAGGTCTGGCGAGTGCTGGATGCATCCGACGATGAATACGGTTTGAAAGTGATGGCGGTTGGAACGACTGCCCCTGACAATGCAAAGCCGTACAGCAATACAAAGCTGAACAGAGTGTGTGTGACGCGCGTACGCGAGTAGGAGTGAGACGGACATGACTAAGAATAAGGCAGCACCCGCCAAAGTGAAGGCCGTAAAGGCAGCAATGTCCGGTCACGGCAAAGGCGCAACTAAGCCGACATCTGCGATCAAGTCACCGGCACCGAAATCCGCACCAGTCAAAGCATCTGCTACAAAAGTAAGCGCCGCGACCGCTCTGAAAAAGGCAAATGCGCCTGCCTCGACCATGAAAAAGCCAACGACTAAGGGTAACACAATCCCAACGGCGTCTGCGCCGAAAGCACCCACCGCGTCGAAGGCTGCGTCTGTCCCCAAGGCAGCGATGGCCACGCTTGCGAAACCCGCTCCGTCAAAGGTCGAGATGCCCCATTCCGTTTCCAAAAAAGCTGCTGCTGTTAACGCGTCAGCCATCAAATCGGTAGCTCCAGCGAAGCCTGCGGTTAAGGCTGCGCCCGCTGTGGCTAAGGCTGCGCCCGCTGTGGCCAAGGCTGCGTCCGCTGTGGCCAAGGCGGCACTCGCCGTTGCCAAAGCTCCAGCGACGGCCGTCAAACCGGCCGTGGTGGCGAGCAAACCTGCGGCGGCCGTAAAACCTATTGCAATGCAGAAACCCGCAGTGGTGGTGCCGAGTGCACCGGTCACAGCGCCAGAGCCGATGCATGCCAAACAACACGTGTTGAGCGGCGCACGTCCGACTGCGCAGACGTCCTTCGGGCGGCCAATGCAACCGAAGGCGCCGATTCTGGCGCCTGTGGCTGCGGCGCTCAATGCGACGAAGCCAGCGGCGGCTGTAGCTGCGTCCAGCGAGCCGAAAAAGACGGTTGCGTCACGCCATGGCTTTAAGACCAACGAGTGGATCGTCTACCCCGCACAAGGTGTTGGCCGCATCGTTGCGATCGAAGAGCAGGAAATTGCTGGGATGACGCTCGAGCTGTTCGTGATCACATTCGAAAAGGACAAGATGACCCTGCGCGTGCCAACCGGCAAGGCGCAGACAGTTGGCATGCGCAAGCTTGCCGAGGATGGCGTCGTTAAGCGTGCGATGGAAACGCTGAAGGGCAGGGCGCGCATTAAACGGA
>JAYSUN010000464.1:0-3655 GCA_043719045.1 Hyphomicrobiaceae bacterium
CGCGGGATTGCGTAAGATGCGCTCCTCGTGGTCATGCTTCATCACCAGCCTCTGGCACGAATGTCGGGTCCCACCAAACATCGTCGTTGTCGGCGAGCCGATGATAATGTCCGGACGTCATATATAGCTCGTCGCAGGCCGCCCCGGCGAGCGACTCTCGATGGTCATACGTCGTGCGCATGAACACCTCGGTGCCGAGGCGCTGGTTGCCGGCTTCATTCAATTGCACCTTTGCTTGACGCACAATGTTGCGCCACCGTGCTCCAAGTCGTTCGCCGCGATGGTACCATTCCGCAGCAGGGACGCTTCCCTCTTGACCGATGCGATATTTCTCGACGCCGAATTGAAGAAAGTGATCGACCGACTGCACGACGTCGTCAGCCGTGGCATCGATGCGGGTCAGGTGATGCACGAACCGCCGTGCCATCGCCCTGGAGCGTTCTTCGTGATCGACGGGCACTTGAGATGCCGGGCGAGGAAGGAGGCGCTGGCGGCGGTGTGACTGCTCCAAGGCTCGGCATTGACGCACGGCATTCTCACGGCTGACGACGCCGGGTTCAAGCCGCCGCCAGGCATCGAGCAGCACTTCGGCGAGCCAGCCGAAGAGACCTCGAAGGATAGCGGCGTGGTCGAGATCGGGATCGAGCCCGAAGCCGCGCACCACAGGCGCACGCCAGTCACTGGCTTCGTTGCCATCGACGATGCGAATACTGGCGACGAGTGCTGCTAGCGACGCGTCGTCCTCTTTCAGCACATCGTCGATGATGACTTGGACTTCCGATGGGGCCGAGCGGCGCCGCTCGGATCGCCCGGCGTGGCGCAGTGCTGTGATGACGTCCTGCGGTGTCCCGTCGTTTGCCGCCAGTTTTTTGATGCAATCGACGATCGGTCCCGCGACTTCGCTGTTGCACGCGATCAAATATTTCGCACAACGGGCGCCCGACCGGCGTTGATGCACCCAGATTTGCAGTGTGCGCCAAAGCGCATGGCTTCGATCTGTAAGCACCTTCCTGCGTGGGCTCACAGTGTGCTTGTCTTGTTCCTGCGCCGCTACGGCGAACCCCTGAAAAGCCGTCACGTCGTCAATATGCTCAACGGCCACTGCATCATTCATGGGCTCCGCCAGATGAACCAGCGCCCGCTCAAGCTGAAACAGGCATCCAGCGACGCTGGGTGCCGCCGTATTGGTGGCCGTCGATCGACTGGCCAAGAGAATCGCTCCGTGGCATACTTCAGTTGTCCATCTTCGTCGGCTCCACAAGGCAAGTCGTCAAGCATCTGCAAAGGGTTACTCCACGTAAATCGTAAATCCGCGCCGATCCACAGCGCCGCTTTCACTACCGGCGTCGCAAATGAGCGTCCCGCGCTGCTTCGGCCGACGGAGAGACATCGAGGAGATCAACGGTTTGGTTCGCTACCGCCCGGCCTGATGCCCACCGGCCCGCCGATTGCTTCGGCTACTCTTGCGTTGAGCCCGTCCACCGGATCGTCCTCAAAGTGCGCTTGAATGTGTCCCGGCAGCCGCCCGATCAACAGTAGCTGCTATCAACTTGATTGAAAGCTGATCGCTTCTGACGCTTTGCCGCATGCCGTACCTCCTGTGATCACCGCACCTCATAGGAGATCGCCATGACGAAAGCTGCGACATTGACCCGGATCACGATCCTCCCAGCCGAGCGCATCTACACCGCACGCGAGGCCGCCAAGATGTTCAGCGTCAGCTTGGCGACTTGGAACCGATATGTCGCAGCCAATCGTGTGCCACGACCGATCCGGCTGGGACCGCGACGCATCGGCTGGTTGGAAAGTGAACTGGCTGCAGCGCAACAAGGTTGGCGCGACCGCCGGGACAATTCCGTCCCACGTTAGAACCGCCAAGCCTTCAATGCCTGATCTGCTGACGGCTGGTTGCCCCTCTGGGGTGCCCGGCCGAAATGCTGTCAGGTGTGAGTCAACACGGCAAGTAACCGAGGCGTTTGCCCTGCAATGATACCCGAACGCGTCACTGTGGCCTAGCATCCCCGCTAGAGGAGCGAATCTCGCGCTCAGGACACCTCATGCAAACTCGCCGTTTTGAAGCCTCAGTGAAGCCGCGAGCCACTTCAGTAACGAAAACGGCCACCATGAGGCAGCCTATTTTCTTTCGTATTTTCAGTGAGTTAGGCTTGGTTGCGGGGGCATGCAACAGCTATTGCAGTACTGGGCTGGTGTACGGATTATTGTTTAGCACTCTCTGCCGAATTGCGGCGCGATTTGACGGATCTGTCTGTCGGGCCGCGCGTGAAACAGGGTTCTCACTTGCTAGCGTGATTGGCTGACGAGTCGAAGCAATAAAGTTGCTATCATCTTGATGGTGTCCACATGCGATGTGGCGCATTAAATTCTCGCGCCGCTAATTCCCTATGAGCTGGTGTGGTTATTGTTGCGGCACTCGCCCGAGCCGTTGGGGTTGGCGATCAGCGCGAGCAATTGTGCCCAATGTTCACGCAAGCTCAGATTGGCGAAGGAGACAACGTCCGACTTGGCGGAGCGTCGCCGCCCACGGCGTTATGGATGAGTTCGCTCAGGTGACCGCTGACCGCGCCATCGGAATAAAGGTCTCTGACTGTCTTGCGAGCCGCCTGTCCAACTCGAAGCCGCAGGACCGGGTCTTGCTGCAGCTGCTGGAGTACGTAATGACACTCGTTGGCCGTCTCAGCCAGGAAGCCGTTCTCGCCGTGTTGGACGATGTCCCGAATAATGCCGACTGGTGAGGCAATGACGGGTAGCCCTGCGGCCATGCCCTGGATGACCTTGTAGCCGCATTTGCCGCGCTCCCAATCTCCGTCTGCCAGCGGGGCAAGCGTACAATCGCATCGGGCCAGCAGGTCCGCTTCCGTGCTCTCGGACCAAGGATGCGCTTCTTGCGGTACGCCTTCGAACAACCGGTCCGGTGCGCCAATGGTCAAGAACTTGAAAGTCGGCGTGGATGCCATGCCGGTCAAGGCAGCCCCAAAGATCTGCAAATACCGCACGTTCGACGGGGTGCCGATCCAGCCGACCACAAACTCATTGTGACTCTGCCTCGGCTGAAGTGGCGTGTGCTCCAAATACTTATCGAGGTTGATCACGCTCGGCACGACAGCGACATTGCTGGCGCCGGCCGCACGCGCGAACGCAGCCAGAGTCGGGTTTCCGGCTACAACGGTGTCGGCAGCACGGCACACGGCGTCGATCTTCTGCCCGAGAAGCGTTCGGATGAGCCAGCTCGGGTTGTTTTGATACCATGTGTGGGCCGCATCGTCATAGTCGACGATCATCTTCACGCCCATGGCGCTGAGCGCCCTTTCCGCCAGAGCAGGGAGAGCCGGGAATATCTCTTTCTCGATCCAGACGAGATCATAGCGGCTGGAGGCCAGCAGCATTCCGGCGCGCTTGAAATAGCGTTTCAGAAGGTAGCCAGGGCTTCGGGTACCGTCGTCGTAGAACCGCTGCAGGCTGTGGTCCTCTAGCAACGGAGCCACATCGAACTCAAGCGGAACGACGGTATTACGCTCGAAGTGTTCAATGAATTGGAGGAATCGCACGCGCGTTGTCGGCGATAGACGTCCGTACCGAGTCAGCACAAGCACCCGCGGGCGACCTTGCGCCAATCGCGCAGCTGACTGATCGTAGG
>JAYSUN010000465.1:0-10436 GCA_043719045.1 Hyphomicrobiaceae bacterium
GCAATCACGTTGTAGCCAGTACGAGGCAGACCGGTTCAATCACACCTGATTGAAAACGCTCATGCTTTGCCTGTTGGTGTTGGGGAACTTCGGCTTAAATGTCAGCGGGCCTTTTCCGACAAGGGGCAGGGAGCAGATTCAGCCTTACGAACGGCATTGAAACAGCCTGCGTCAGCCAGCGGCGGCGGCACGAATGGCGGCGATATTGGCCGCGTAGGCGCCACCGCTGAACACAGCTGAGCCGGCAACCAGGACGGTCGCTCCGGCGGCTGTGCACAGCGGCGCGGTTTGAACGGTGACCCCGCCGTCGACTTCCAAGTCGATAGGTCGGCCTTTGATCATCCGGGCAATGCGGGCCATCTTCGCGGTTTGGGAGGCAATGAAGGCTTGGCCGCCGAAGCCCGGATTGACGGTCATGACGCAGACGAGATCCAACCGGTCCAGGACGTATTCAATGATGCCTTCCGGTGTCTGCGGGGTCAACGCGACGCCAGCTTTCTTACCGAGACTGCGGATCGATTGCAGCGTTCGGTCGAGATGGGGCCCAGCCTCCGCATGAACCGTGATCACATCAGCACCGGCCTTGGCGAAAGCTTCCAGGTAAGCGTCGACTGGTGCCACCATGAGGTGCACATCAAAGACCTTTTTTGTATGCGGGCGCAAAGCCTTGACGACATCCGGACCGATGGTGATGTTGGGCACAAAGTGGCCATCCATCACATCGATATGCACCCAGTCGCAACCGGCAGCGTCAATGGCCCGGATCTCGTCACCCAACCGCGCAAAGTCGGCGGCCAGAATTGAGGGAGCGACAACGATAGGTTGGCTCATGTCAGGCAGCCTTATTCGGATCTGCAACTCGTTTAAGTCAGCGGCGCCTTCTTACGCGGCTCGTGTGTGGCTCGGCAACGCAAAACGGCCGTCGCGTCGCCGCAACCGCCGTTCGGTGTTCGGCGCGGCAGCGTTCAGGCTGCGGCTTGAAGACGACCAAGCATATCCTGGAGGAGCGGATCCAAATTTGGGGTTTCAGTTCTGAGGAAATTCAACAACGCGGCTTCATTGGCTGAAATCCGGCCATCGCGACCAATGCGCTCTGCCAGCCATTGAGCCTCCGCAACGGACACTTGTTCGCCGGTGACAATCTCAATCTTCTGCCGCTCCAACCGGCCAATGGCCCGCTCCTCGGAACTGACTTGGCGGTAGCCTGCAAAAATCCCCTTGAGCATGCGGCCTGAACTCATATCCCCGCGGCGATCGAGCCACGCTTCCCGGGCCAGCGCCTGTTCCCGGGACGGTACCAAGTAGCCGGACGTGCTGAGTGCGCAATTGGCGATCGCCTTCACAAACAGGTCGCGCCAGCTATCGGTATTGTCGCCATCGAGTGTCGCATCGTTAATCTCGAACAGGACATCGGCTTCGAGTTGGGTGATGGTGACGTTGCTGTCACCGCCAAAAGCATAAATGATGCGGCGAAGGACTTCGACGTGAGCTTCAGAGACGGCCGGTGGCGACTGGAGTGCTTGGCTCGCCAGGGGACCGTTGCCATGAATCACAGCCTGACGAACCTGACCGAGTGCCAGTTCAACAAGGCTCTGCGGCGACCATCGGGATTTGTCGAGAACATTGACCAGCAACTCAAACTCCGCCCGGGTGCTGACAGTGCCATCAGCTGAGATCTGGGCGACAAGCCAATCGGCGTTCTCTTTGGTGACATAGCCCTCGGGTACGACCTGATTGACGACATGCTCGGTCAGCATCTCAACGAAACACTCGAGCCAAGCTGAGTCGGCTTTCCCGCAGACGCGGTTGATGGCGATCAACTGCATGGCCTCATCGCTGCTGATCTGCGCATCGGCATAAAAGCTGCGCCGAAGTTTAAGAACATCAGCTTTGGTGATTTCGCCACGGGCTTGAATTTCGTCCAATGAAACTGCTTTCAGAACTGCCATCGTCTCGACCCCGACCCCACGCTTGTGCTTGCGTGCAGGCTAGCGACCTGGGGTTACCAAGCTGCTAACGAATGTGCCGTTTCAGTCGCGGTGTGGCGGAATTGTTGGGGCTTGGGCCACCAACGAAAAGGGCGGCCTCTTTCGAGACCGCCCCAAGCTTGCGTTGTGCAGGACGCAGGCATGAAGTCCGACGCTTAGTTCGTGAGCACCAGTCGCGAAATCTTGAGTGCGATGTCGCGGTAGGCCATTTGCAGGGCGTCACCCGAAGTTGCGTCATAGTAGTGGCCGGTGGTCGTGGCGCAGGCCTGGAGCATCGTTTTGGCGCTACTCGAGACCGCAAAACCGATGGTGTAGACCGTGATACCTTGTGCCTTCATGGAGGTGCAAAGGCTGGCAGCGTGTGAGTCAGAATCTCCGGCTTCGGCCACGCAGTTGATCTTGTTCGACGCCTCACCGGACAGTGACCAGTTCTGATCGAAGACGCCCTTGCAGTGCTGGGTGTTATAGTCACCGTCCGTCATCAAGACCGCAACTTTGCGATTGCCGGCGGTGTTGTATGGCTTCGGTTCGCTGGCCGCTGGCAGATAGCTCGACCAACTTGGCGACAGCATGTACCAGGCCCAGGCTGTGCCGATCTGCCCAGCCGTTGAACTGGTCATATACATCTTGTTCAGACGCTCAACCAGCAGCGCGTTGCTGTTCGTCAATGGCACGACTTTATTGCCTTCAACGCCGCGCGGTTGGCCAGCATAGGCGCTGCCAGATGGGTAATTGATGGCGTTACCCCACTGGTTGACGATTTCCTTCTGCTGGCATGATCCATCTGTGGCCAGGTATGGGATCGGGAAGCGTTGCGAGGCCGGCGATGAATCCGTTAGCTTGCCGGCGCCACTGCGAACCAAGACGCAGTCAGTCGAGCGCTTCAGTGTTGGTGTCGCACTGTTCCAGCTGCCGCTCGAATAGGTCTTGCCGTCGAACTTGAACAATTCACAGCCAGCCGTGTTGTTCGCGCACGTTCCAGCCGTCATGATGCCGTTAACCCGGTCGGTGCGGAGCGGATTGCTGGCATCGTTGCCGATGTAAACTGACGTTGAAAACGGCACAAGTGCGACGCGTACGCGGTCGGTCGAGATGTTGGACGGCAGGACGATGTTGACGAAGTCCTTAGCCGATGCGACCAGCGAGTCGAACTTGGCAACGTTGTTGACCTTGGTGGCCATCGATCCCGTGACGTCGAGCATCAGCGAGACTTCAAGCGTGCCGTCGTTGGTGCCGCCAGTTGCGAGTGTCACCGTTGACCTGGAGACAATGCGTTGACAGAACCATTTGGAGGCCGCGCAATCAGCCGGTGCTCCGACCTCACCGGCGCCGGGTGCAATCATCGAGCCGACCGACAGGAACGGCGTTGGGACCCAAAGGGAAGCCTCGACTGTCACCTGATTATTCTGTGGCGGCATTGAAACGGCGACGGATTTCTGGATCACGTGTCCGATTTGTTGGCTGTGCTCTTCCCAATACTTGGTTGCGGCAGGGGTCGCCGTCGCAAGAAAGTTGGTCGAGACTTTTTGGACTTCGCGGCCAGCTGCAAGTGCGGCACTGTCTGCGATACCCTGGGCTTGTGCTTTGACGGCCAGCATGCGGCCGAAGTCGACCGAGAAGCCAACCAGCATCACACATGGAATGACCATCAAGCCGAACACCAAGGCAACCGCGCCGTTGTCGTCACGAGCGAACCGTGCCGACAAAGCTGACAGCGAAGTCGAGGCCGTACTCTGTGGTCGCGGCATGAGGACTTGTCGCCCCCACTGTTCTAACATACGCATACTAGCCTCCTGAAGATAACGTCCTGCAAGAGGCAAACTAAATCTTACGCGTTTAAAATTCGTAAATGAAATAGAATGTAAAAAACTTTTTTCAATTACATTTTATTTGAATTTTAATTTGAATTTATTTCAATTTTTTCGATCCAACTTTACCTGGAATTAGCCATGTGGGCGCGTTTGGCCAGAGTGGGACGCCACGGCGCATCCTTGCAAATTCAATACCGCATGCTGGCCGCATCCGGGCCTCGACGCTCCAACGAATCCTCTTTAGATTATGGCCTGCGCTCCGGGCTTGCCGGTGCCGGGAGACGCCACATGCAGACATGGCACGCGGTCCTGCTTGGCCTGATTGAAGGCTTGACAGAGTTCATCCCCGTATCGTCGACCGGACATCTGGTCTTGGCGGGGCATTTTCTGGGTGTCGAATCGCCGAAACGGGTGTTTGAGATTCTGATCCAGTTTGGAGCGATTTTAGCAATCCTGACGGTGTACGCGGCGAAGTTGATCCGTATCCTCGTCGATCTCCCCCGCGACAAGCGGACCCAGCGCTTTGTGTTTTCGGTCTTGTTGGCGTTCTTGCCAGCGGTTTTGATTGGTGTCGCGCTCCATAAGCAAATCAAGTCGCTGCTCGAAGTGCCGTTGGTGGTGTGTCTGTCGTTGATCATTGGCGGGTTCGTGCTGCTGATCGTGGACAGCATGAAGCTGACACCCGAGCATCATGAAGTGATGGATATTCCGCCCGTGCTGGCTTTGAAGATCGGGTTTTGTCAGTGTCTGGCCATGATTCCCGGCGTGTCGCGCTCCGGCGCAACAATTGTCGGCGCCATGCTGATGGGGACAAGCAAGGTTGCTGCGGCCGAGTTCTCGTTCTTTTTGGCGATGCCGACGATGGCCGGCGCATTCGCCTATGACTTGTACAAAAATTATCAGGACATTGATGCCGCGGCTGTGCAAGCGATTGCCATCGGCTTTGTGGTGGCTTTCGTGGTCGGTGTGATTGTCGTCAGATACATGCTGGATTTCGTCAGCAAGCGCGGGTTTGCGCCTTTTGCTTGGTGGCGCATCGCGGTTGGCGGCATGGGACTCGGCGCGTTGGTCGTATTGGGGTGATGCAACTCGACCACTGGTGTGGCTGTGTCACGCCCCGGGCAGTGCCACGAGGCCCAACGCGAGAGCAACCATAACGGCGACAATCGTTGCGACTTTGATGGCGGACTGGCATGACATAGCAATGGCTCCTATTCGCGCGCTGTTGAAGCGGACGCACTAACGGAGCGGCATGCGGGTTGCTGTGCCATGCGGCACAGCCTGACTGCAGAGTGGACTGCCAAACGGTGGCGGCCTGCCAGACGATGAAAGCTTCAAGACATGCGTAAACCCAGACCCAGCGGCACGCGCGGCGCCAACAGCGAACGGCGCCCGAACAAGCGCTTTCCCGAAGCCAGTGGCGTTCTGGCCAGTGAGCGCGTTGAAAAGCGGTACAAGCCCAAAGCCAATCGACCACCCCGGCCAAAACGCGACGATGTTGCGGCCGTGCCGGCTGGACCGGCCGAACCACGCCGCCCGCAGCGCCCAGGCTTTCAGCGCCGCCCGTCGGGGCCTGTACTAACCGAAACGATGCGCATTGCCAAAGCGATGGCGCGTGCGGGTTTGTGTTCCAGACGCGATGCCGAGCGCTGGATTTTGGAAGGCCGCGTGCGGCTGAATGGCAATATCCTGGCCTCGCCCGCCCAAGATGTCGGCCCCCGCGATCGGATTGAAGTTGATGGCGTACCGTTGCCAGCGGCTGAGCCTGCCAAACTTTGGCGCTATCATAAGCCCAAAGGCTGCGTCACGACCCACCGCGATCCCGAGGGGCGCGCGACGGTATTCGACAAGCTGCCGCCGCATATGCCGCGCGTGATCTCGATCGGGCGACTGGATTTCAATACGGAAGGGTTGTTGCTGCTCACCAATGACGGCGAACTGGCGCGACACCTTGAGTTGCCGTCGACAGGTTGGCTGCGGCGCTATCGTGTGCGCGCATTCGGCGCGATCACTCAAGAGCGGCTGGACACCCTCAAAGACGGGATTCAAATCGATGGCGTGCGCTATGGCCCGATTGAGGCGACGCTGGATCAGGTGCAGGGCGCCAACGTTTGGCTGACACTCGGCTTGCGTGAGGGTAAAAACCGTGAAGTCCGCAACATTCTGTCGTCACTGCAACTGACTGTGAACCGGTTGATCCGGATTTCGTTCGGGCCGTTTCAGCTGGTTGATATCGAGCCGGGGGAAGTCGAAGGTATCAAGCGGCGGGTGCTGGCAGATCAGCTCGGACCGGAACTTGCGAAGCAGTTTGACCTCGCAGGCGACGATGATGAGCCCGCGCAGAAGGGTCAGCACAAACCCGCCCGAAAGCCCGTCAGAAGTGTCGCGTTCAAGGGCGGTCGACGGCAAAGAGAGAGTGAGTGATGCGGGTTGTCGGCGGGCAGTACCGCGGCCGTGGCTTAGTGGCGCCAGCCGGTCAGGCCGTGCGGCCGACGTCCGACCGAGTGCGCGAGGCGATCTTCAACATTTTGGCTCACGGGGTCGCGCATCGGGATCTGTCCGGCTGCAAAGTGTTGGATTTGTTTGCCGGCACAGGGGCGCTCGGGATCGAGGCGTTGTCACGGGGAGCGGCACAATGCTTGTTCGTCGATGCCAGCGTTGACGCACGCGGCATGATCCGCGCCAATATCGAGGCGTTTAGGTTGACGGGCGTCACCAAAGTCTTCAAGCGCGACGCAACGGCGCTGGGCGAGGCCAGTCAGTATGGCGACTTCGATCTGGTGTTTCTGGATCCGCCTTATGGCCAAGGGTTCGGCGAGCGCGCCCTTGTCTCGGCGGCGGCCGGGGGTTGGTTGGTCCCTGGGGCCAGTGTCGTTTGGGAAGAGCGCAAGCATGCCGTGGTGCCGTTACCGCCCCAGTTCAGACTTCTGGACAACAGGATCTGGGGCGACACGCAGGTTGTGTTCGCGGACTTTCGCGGCTGATCTTGGGGCTGGCCATGATGGGTTATGTTTTCGTGTTTCTCGGGGCTGGACTTGGTGGCGTGCTTCGTCACAGCGTCAACATGCTGGCGCTCCGTCTTGGTGCGGTGTTTCCATGGCATACGCTGACAGTCAACGTCGTTGGTGGCTTGCTGATGGGGATGTTGGCCGGGGTCCTCGCGAGCAAGGGCAGCGCAGACGAGCCCTGGCGACTGTTTGCAGCAACCGGCATCCTTGGCGGCTTCACGACGTTTTCGGCGTTCTCGCTTGATGCCGTGGCACTCTGGGAGCGCGGCGCTGGCGGGTCAGCACTGGCTTACGTGGTGGCATCAGTGGTGGTGTCGATTGCCGCACTGGTGCTCGGCCTCTGGCTGACACGCGTCACCTGACCATCAAGTTCAGCGTTTCAGGCGCGGGTTGAGGACGTCGCGGAGTTGATCGCCCACCAGGTTGATCACGACGATGGTGGCCAGCAGAACCAGCCCTGGAAAGAAGCTGATCCAATACTTGCCGGACAGCATGTACTCAAAACCGTTGGAGATCAGCAGGCCAAGCGATGGCTCCGTCTGCGGCAGGCCAACGCCAAGAAACGACAACGTCGCTTCAAGCGCGATGGCGTGTGCCGTTTGCACGGTAGCAACGACGATCAGCGGGGGCAGGCAATTCGGCAAAATGTGATTGAAGACGACGCGCGCATTGGACAGCCCGAGACAGCGCGCGGCTTCGACATACTCCTTGCGCCGTTCGACCAGAGCCGTGCCGCGGACCGTTCGGGCGTAGTAGGCCCATTGCACCGCAACCAACGCGATGATGATTTTGTCGACACCCTTGCCGAGCACAGCGATCAACATCAACGCAATCAAGATCGCGGGAAACGACAACTGCAGATCGACCACGCGCATGATCAGGCTTTCCGTGCGGCCGCCGACGTAAGCCGCGAGCAGGCCGATGGCCGCTCCCAGCGCCATGGCGATGACACCGCTCATCACGCCAACCACCAGTGAGATACGCAGGCCATACAACATGGCCGACACCAGATCACGGCCAGCGCCATCGGTGCCGAGCCAGAAGGTGTAGCCGTAAGGGCTCTTCGTGCCCGGCGGCAAGCGACTGTCCATGACGTCGACCTGGGCGAGGTCATAGGGATTTTGCGGCACGATCCATGGCGCGATGGCTGCGAGGACAATCAGCAGGCACAGCAGCAGCAACGCGGTTGTCGCAATCCGGCTCTCGACGAATTCAGCAGCAAAAACGCGGAACGGCGAGATGTCGCGTGCGGCCGGTTTGATTGGCGCGTGCGTGACACGCGCGGCAGTGGTGTCGGTCATCATGTCGGTGCTCGCCTGTGGAACAGCCGATGATAGCAGGCACGGCACGCGGCCGCAAACAGAGGGCGACGGGTTCCCGTCGGGCGAGCCGAAATACGAACCGGTTGACGAACAAGACACGGTCGGCGGACGATGCTCCCCCGATGCCGACCGGACCGGCATCGCCGCCTGCAAGCGAACAACGGGCCAAGACTAACCGTTGCCGATTTTGCGAGCCGGGCCTTGAAGTCCGGCAGCTTATCGATAGGGTAGTTGCCAGTCGGCGACGGGTGGCAACGGTTGGTCGTGACCCGGAGCTGACTCAGTGCCGGTCCGCAACACAGGCGTGGCAGTGGTGCCTGGCATCGAGGCGAAGACCGTGTGCACCGCAACAAGCGCGGTCGGTGTTTTGGGGCTGGGGGCGTGGCGCTCTGTGTCGAACGCAGTCGGCGGATGTGACGACAATGGGTTTCAAACAAATCGCGCACCACGTTCCCCGTTTACTTGCGGCGATTCTATCGGTCACCCAGCCGTGTTTTGGCGATAGCTCTGGACCTGATCTGGCATCCTACTACGACCGCCACATGGCCATCATTGATGGCGCAGCTTTCGGATGGGTCGGCTCCAACCAACCGAAGCTGATGCTCGACGGCGTCAGGCAGGTTGGCGTCAGCAAAAGCAGCTATCTCGCTCTCAAGACCGACGGTTCTTTGCTGAGCTGGACCAGCGATGCCAGCAAGGGAGCGCAAGTGATGATGGGAATCTCAGCATTTTCATCCGGTCAGTCCGGTATGTTCGCTATCGATACCATGCGAGTTCTTTGGCATGTCGGCTTGAGCGGCACCCCGCTGCGGGTCGCTGACAACGTGATCGCCGCATCGATTGGAGACGGCGCCGACTACTACATTACCGGTGAAGGTTACCTCCATGTGAAAGGCAACGCTCATCGCGGTCAATACGGCGATGGACGCCTGCTGCCGACGCCGGAATTCGTTCGCACCGCGGTCGACGCCGTGGACGTCAAGGCGCATACCGGACATGCCATTTACCTCTCCCGCAATGGAGACGTGCTGGGGACCGGTGGCAACATCTTTGGCCCACTTTCAACACATGGGCTCGGTGACAAGGCCACAAGATGGGGCAAGATACTCGACGATGCCAAGAGCGTGGCCACAGGGGCCTCGCATTCAGCAGCTATCCGCCGAGACAATGCGCTGTGGATCTGGGGAGCCGGTTACGGCACCGCTCCGCGTAAGATCCTCGATAACGTCACTGCGGTCGCCGCCGGCAGCAGCGACACGATCGCACGTACCACCGATGGCGCACTTTGGCAGTGGGAGGCCGGCAACAAACCGCGCCGTCTTCAGCCATCCCCCCGCTGAAATGTCTCAGATGAATTGGTCGCGGGCAAGAATGTTGAGAGAGGTATGTTCGCCGTGGAAGAGTTGTTACCAGATTGTCTGCGAGGCCATTTCAAAGGGGCAGCCTATCCGGCAAAGACTTACGCGATGGTGCGCATCCTGGCCGTCTTGGTGGTCATGCTCCCGGTGGCGGCCTCCGCCCAAACGCCACCAAGCCCCGCGGAACTTATGGCCTATAAGGGGTTCCATAACGCTGCTGCGCGCGGGAGTGTTGTAGGCATCCGCGCGCTGCTCACAAGCGGAGCCGATCCAAACCTCCGCGACGAGGCCGGTCGCGCACCCCTTCACGTTGCTGCTTTTGGGTCTCACTACGACGCCGTCCGTGCGCTCGTTGCCGGGGGAGGCGATATCAATGCGCTGGAGAAGGACCGTTATGACGTGATCACCATTGCTGCCGTCAAAGACGATGCGCGCATGGTAAAACTTGCCATCGAACTCGGCGGTAACCCAAGAGCGATCACCAGCCGATACGACGGAACCGCCCTGATTGCAGCAGCGCATCTTGGACATGACGCGGTCGTGAAGGCGCTCATTGAAGCTGGCGCACCGCTCGATCACGTCAACAATCTCGGGTGGACGGCCCTAATCGAGGCTGTCGTTCTCGGCGATGGTGGAGAGCGGCACGTGGCAACCGCAAAGGCTTTGGTCGCGGCGGGTGCCAGAAAGACGATCGCTGATCGCGATGGCGTCACACCGCTTCAGCATGCGCAAAGACGGCGCTATCAAGCAATGGTTGCGATCCTGCAGTAGGCACCACCCTTGGCGCAGCAGCCAAGCGAGATGCGGGCATTAAGGCGCTTCGCTCAGAGCGCTTTGGTCTCGTTCGGGTCATCCTCGACCGGAATATGCCTGAGGTCAATGTGGGCAGTGGCGCTCTATGATCACCCAAGACCGACCGTTCTCATCCTGAATTCACTCCGATCCGATG
>JAYSUN010000466.1:0-3647 GCA_043719045.1 Hyphomicrobiaceae bacterium
TGTTTTTCGTCGCCATCAAGAACCCGCGATTTCGAATCAGGTGCCAGACAAGGACTCACAACCGAGTCCTGCGATTCAAGAAAATCCGCATCGGCGCCGTGCCGCTGGTCGCGAAATTTGTGGGTAATTGAAAGGCTCATGGGGCGCTTATGCGATCAATATCCCGGTATCCCGGAATTTGGACTGCGCCGTCGCGCTGGCCACATATCCGGGATCTTTCCGTGTCGATGCTTGGCCGCGTTCGTGATGTGCGGCGGCACGTAAAGATCCCGGATATTTGACGTGCCGAGTGGCCAATCAAATTCCGGGACATCGGAGGGGGTGGGGCGCGAGTGTGGGCTCACTCCGACCTATAATGCGTGCGGTTCCTGGTACGCGCCGAGAGGCCGACGCGCCACAGGCGCATCGAACCCGCGGCCCCAGGGCGATACAATGCAGCAACGACTGGTGCTGCGCGCTGGCCTCGGCGGGCGCTGTCGCCGCCGCGATCGACTCGACGCTCTTGCGCTCGCCCGACAGCAGCAGCCCGGTGCAGTAGTCCCGCATCGGTCCGACCCGCGCCGCATGCCCGATCACGCTTGTCATCTCGTCCAGAGATGCCGGAAAACGCTGGCTGCCCGCGTCCGCCCGCTGCCTGTCCATCGTCGACTCCCGCCTGCGGCATCCGACCCAGCTCTGATTCTCGACCGCCCGCGACGATGACAAAGTGACTCAGTACAACTAGGCCATCGCTTTGATGGCTTCGAGCGTCAGGCCACCAGGGACAATGGTCACCGGGATTGGAAACTGGCCCGCATTCGACCCCGAAGCCAGGGACATGATCAAAGGCCCAGGGCCCTTGTTATCAACAGCCGCCCCAAGAACCAGGATGGCAGCGTCCTCATCGTCCTCGACGTACTTGATGATCTGCTCGACGGTTTTGCCCTCGCGGATGACTTCCTCGGTCGGCACGTCGCCAAAGCCCTCTTTGCCGAGCTTCACGCGCATCAACCGAAACACCGCTTTGGCTTTGTTGGTTTCTTCATCGATCTGGACTTGGCGAACCCCGCCCCAGAACTGATTGTCCACTTGAATGACATAGAGGAGTACCAGTGCCCCGTTCGTGCGTTGACAGCGCGACGCTGCATAGAAGAGTGCCGGTTCAACCTCTTTGCTTTCATCAGCAATGACAAGTATTTTCCGGCGATGGCCGGACTCGTGAACGCGGCGGGGGCGGGTCATTGGCATGCGCTCAGGGTGCCACGAACCGGTACCGTCGACAAGTCCCGTTAATCTGCCGTTCATCTTTGCGTCATCCGAATTTCGATCGCGCACGGGCATTTGACGCGCCCGTCACCGCGTGCTCTTGACGCGCTGGCCACAGCAGTTTGACAACCCCTATGAAACTTGACCTGTTCATGAACGAACCCTTCAAAATCGGCGTTGCGGGCCTCGGCACCGTGGGCACAGGCCTCCTTCAGTTGATGGAGACCCATGGCGCACGCATGAGCGAACAGCTCGGCAAGCCCGTCAGAATCGTGGCAGTCTCAGCCCGCACGCGGTCGAAAGACCGTCGCTTACAGCTGGCTGACAAACGCTGGGTCGATGACCCCATCAAATTGGCCCAGGATCCCGGCATCGACTGTTTCGTTGAGTTGATTGGCGGCGACGACGGCGTCGCCAGGAAGGCGGTCGAAGCCGCGCTCAACGCCAAAAAGCACGTCGTCACCGCCAACAAAGCGCTGCTCGCCAAACACGGCGTCGAGTTGGCGAAGCTGGCGGAAAAGAACAATGTCGCGCTGAACTTTGAAGCCGCCGTCGCCGGTGGCATTCCGGTCATCAAGACCATGCGCGAAGCCTTGGTCGGCAATCAGGTCCGTCGCGTCTATGGCATCTTGAACGGCACCTGCAACTACATTCTGACCAAAATGCAGAATGAAAAGCTGCCGTTCGCCGATGTGTTGAAGGAAGCGCAGGCTAAAGGTTATGCCGAGGCCGATCCAACCTTCGATATCGGTGGCTTCGATACCGCGCATAAATTGTCGCTGCTGACGTCCTTGGCGTTCGGCACCAAGGTCGCCTTCGATCAAATCCACATTGAAGGCATTCAATCGGTTACGGCGGCCGACATCGAAGCCGCCGATGACCTGGGCTTTCGCATCAAGTTGCTCGGCGTTGCTCAACTGACCGACAGCGGCATCGAGCAGCGCGTGCATCCGGCCATGCTGCCAAAAGACACTGCCATCGCCGAAGTCGCAGGGGTCACCAACGCTGTGGCCCTCGACGCCGATTTCGCCGGCACGCTTCTGCTCGTCGGCCCAGGTGCCGGAGCGAAAGCAACAGCCTCCGCCGTGGCCAGTGACATTGTTGATATCGCAGGTGGCTTTGTGCTGCACCCGTTCGGCGTGCCCGCCTCAAAACTGAAAACCTACAAGCGCGCCAAACTCGGCCAGCACCAGGGCGCTTACTATGTCCGGATGACCGCCTATGACCGGCCTGGCGTCATGGCCTCGATCACCCGCCGCATGGCCGAGCGCGATGTCAGCCTCGAGAGTATCGTCCAGCGCGGCCCACGCAATGTCGCAGGCGCACAAGCCAACGTCGTGATCGTGACGCATGACACGACCGAGGACTCAATCCGCAAAGCCCTTGATGCCATCGAAGCCGACGGCAAGGTCGCGGAGAAGCCGCAGATGATTCGGATCGAACAGCTGTAACTCGAGTTGTCGCGTAACGGTCGCTTCAGTGTGCCGCCATCGACCGATAGGCTGGGTCCGGCATCGCAACCAGCGGAGGCATGGCCGCCAGGGCCGATGCAGCGGACCGTGCCGATGCAGGGGCGGCCAATGCGGCATCGACCGACTGCAGATCTTGCAGCACGTTCGACAGTCGCTGCGAGATCCGCGCCACCATATGGTCAGCGAGGCTCGGGTCGGCGAGCATCATCTCATGCAAGATCGCACGCGGCAGGCGCAACGCCTTCACGGGTCCTCGCGCAACCACGGTCGAGCCGTATGTGTGGTCAATCAACATGGCCATTTCACCGACCAAAGACCCGGGTTCGATTGGATCGCGTGCCCCGGCTGCCACACGTTCGGTATCGCCACTGACAATCAGGATCGCCGCATCTGCGGCATCACCCTCTTCGCAGAGCACCGCGCCATCACGATACATCACGCGCTCTGCACGGCGCGCAATCGCCGTCAGCTGAGCCACTGACAATCCTTGAAACAGCCGCACGCGAAACAGCGGCGCTACCAGCGCGTCGATGGCCATGGCTCATACCCCTTACCGACGCCAGGCAAGTGCTGAGAACGGCACCGTGGCGTGACTTCAACCGGACGCGGACACACAACGCGAGACCGGACGGGCGTACTGAAACATGGGCTACAACAACTGAAGCGGCCGTCGAGGGACGCATCTACGGCCAAAATCGGGCAGCGGTCCAGGGGGCTGTGGATGACATGAGGACAAAGTCGGCAAACCAGCCATGTCCTGACACGCGGCGCGCGCGATGCTATCCAACCACCGGAGCAGAGAAATTCGGGAGATCCTATCGATGCGCGCACGCATGACCGAGGCCGCAACGTTACCGCAAGATGGCACCAAAGGTGCGCTGGCAGGCCGAGTCTGGCGGCCGGTTTTCGGCGGCCCAGGCAGCGGCGCCA
>JAYSUN010000467.1:0-3645 GCA_043719045.1 Hyphomicrobiaceae bacterium
GGCTAACGGCCTTGGGTTTCAAGACAGTGCGTGTTGAAAGCGCGGCAGAAACGCGGGACCAATATTTGCGACGTCCGGATCTGGGATGCCGCCTCAGTGCGGAGAGCCAGCAGAAATTGGCGCCACTGACAGGTGCCAAACCAGAAATAGCGGTCGTTATCGGTGACGGGCTTTCATCAACGGCCATAACAAACAAGGCGGTGCTGATGCTAGAGGAGTTCCACGCCCTCATCAAATCCAACGGTTGGACCGTTGGCCCCGTGCTACTTGCAGGGCAAGCGCGTGTCGCACTCGGCGATGATGCAGGAGAGTTTCTGGGCGCAAAGGCAGTTGTTGTAACTATTGGCAGGTTTGTCGTCCCCGGACAGTCTCGGCGCCTATCTCACTAGGGGCCCGCGTGCTGGCCTCAAAGACGGTGAGCGCAACTGTATTTCGAACATTCGCCGGGGCGGCTTGAGTTACGATGAAGCGGCGTTCAAGTTGGGGTGGCTCGCGCGAGAAGCCTTCCGGCGGCGGATGACGGGCGTCGAACTCAAGGACGAGTCCCACTACCAACTCGAGAACGCGGCTGACAAAGCACGGTTAACTTAATGTCACGTCCGGCCGATGCGTGATAATTCTATTCATTGCCTTCGACGAGATACGGAGGTTTAACCTGCTGAATTCGTGCATTACGCCAAATTCATTGGCTGGTAAGTACAATTCCGCTATTATTAGGCAGTCTGAATAAGAGTGATCTCCAATCCCTTGAAAAACGGCCTCGTCCAGCGTTGGTCTCTTGTCCTCGGCATGGTTGCCATGTTGGGGGCGATTTTTGTTGTGCCGGTGCCTTCAGCTTATGCTGCGGCCGGTATGGCATCTTCTGCTTCGGCATCCCCGGGTAATATGCCCTGCCATAAGTCATCTGATAAGTCGGGCAAGGCCTGCCCTGATTGTCCTCAGAAGGCCTGCCCAAGCATGGGTGGCTGCCTCGCCAAGTGCTTGCAAACTTTGTCAGCGCTTCCAGCTGAGTCGCGCTTGGACCACAGTGCCGCCAGTTCGCGGATATTGCCCGCACCATCGCTGGTGCCAGCAAGTTCCCTCATCCCGCCTCTTCTTCGGCCTCCTAGCGTCTGAACCGCGCCCGACGGGCGTGACGCACGGCTGCGGCTAAAGCCGCCCCATGCAAGTGCGTTGTCCATGGTGGCCAGCGCGAGGGTTCACGACAACTGGATACATTAAAATGCAACGCAAGACCTTGCGTGCGGTAGCCATTGGCGCCGCGCTGCTCACGATGGCCGGAGGGTGGTTGGCCTACAATGGCAGGCTTCGGCTGCCCATGCATGCCACCGAGCACGCTATCGAGCATGGCGGGAAGATTGACACTGCCGCTGTTCCTGAACCAGCGCCCGAAAAGCGCAAGGTTAAGTTCTACCGCAATCCGATGGGGCTTCCGGATACATCGCCAATGCCGAAGAAAGACTCGATGGGTATGGACTACATTCCCGTCTACGAGGGCGAAGAGTCCGATGACGGGTCAGTGAAAGTTTCTCCTGGCAAGATCCAGCGTACCGGTGTTGAGGCCGTCACAGTCGGCAAGCGCGTGATCGCCCGCACACTCAAAGTTCCGGGCGTCGTTCAGCTCGACGAACGGCGGATCTCGGTTCTCGCGCCGCGCTTCGATGGTTTCGTCGCCAGCGTTGGTCCCCCCACGACCGGCACGCACGCCAAAAAGGGCGATGTTCTGGTGACGGTGTTCGGCCAAGCTGTGCTTGATCAAGGGGCGCGGCTTGTCATTGAACAAAAGGCGGGCGGGCGTGGTGATGACGCAGAATCGGGTTCGAACAAAAAGGCGCTCATAGGCGGCGCCATCGGAGCACGGCGGCGGCTTCTTAATCTCGGCGTCCCGGAGGACTACATTGAAGAACTCGAGCGCGACCGGCGCGTCCCCGACACCCTGACATTTCGCGTGCCAAATGACAGCACTGTTCTTGAACGCAACGTGGTCGAAGGGCAGGCCTTCAAGGCGGGAGACATCCTGTTCCGCCTCGCTGACCATTCCCACGTTTGGATCATGGCTGATGTCCCCGAAGGCGACATAGATGCGCTCAGTCCCGATCAAACTGTAACAGCGACGACCCACGCCCGTCCCGGCCGTATGTTTAGCGGCAAAGTGGCGGTGATCTATCCGCATCTCATGAAGGAGACGCGCAGCGCGCGCGTGCGCATCGAGATACCGAACCCCGATCTTGCCCTGCTGCCGGACATGTATGCTGACGTGGAAATTGGAACGAGCACGAACGAGAACGTTGTAGCAGTCCCTGTCAGCGCCGTCATCGATAGCGGCAACAGGCAAGTCGTGTTGATTGATCTGGGAGAAGGCCGTTACGAGCCGCGTGATATCAAGCTTGGGCGAAAAGGGGACGGTTTCACCGAAGTCCTAAGCGGCGTTTCCGAAGGCGACAAAGTCGTCGTCAACGGCAACTTCCTCATCGACGCGGAAAGCAATCTCCAATCGGCTTTGAAAAGTTTCTCGGCACCCGCAAAGCTGGAAACCATGCCATGATTGCCCGTCTCATTGCCTGGTCAGCCAAAAACCTCGTACTCGTGTTCATTGCGACCGCCTTTGCGGTCGTCGCTGGCGTTTGGGCCGTGCGCACACTACCGCTTGATGCCATCCCCGACCTCTCGGATACACAAGTCATCGTCTACACCGAGTACCCTGGCCAAGCTCCGCAGGTGGTTGAGGATCAGGTCACCTATCCGCTGACGACGTCAATGTTGACTGTGCCGCGCTCCAAGGTCGTGCGTGGATTTTCATTCTTCGGCGTCTCATTCGTCTACGTCATCTTTGAGGATGGCACCGACATCTACTGGGCGCGTTCGCGCGTGCTCGAATATCTCAATGCGGCCGCCAAGCGAATTCCGGCAGGCGTGACGCCAACGCTCGGACCCGACGCCAGCGGGGTCGGCTGGGTTTACCAATATGCCATTCTCGGTAAGAACAAATCCCTGGCGGCGTTGCGTTCGCTCCAGGACTGGGAAGTACGCTTCGGGCTTTCGAAGGCCGAGGGCGTGGCGGAGGTGGCAAGCGTCGGCGGCTTCGTCAAACAATATAATGTCGTGATTGATCCCGGCCGGTTACGATCGCTCAGTATCCCACTTGCGAAAATCCGCGACGTTATCCGCGGTAGCAACATGGACGTCGGCGGCCGCACGCTCGAACTCAGCGAACATGAGTTCATGGTGCGCGGGCGCGGGTATCTCAAGGGCATTGGCGACATTGAAAACATCGTGGTCAAGGCCGATGGCGGCACGCCCGTGTTGATGAAGGATGTCGCGCGCGTTGAACTGGCGGGCGACGAACGGCGCGGGATAACTGAGTTGAACGGCGAGGGTGAAGTGGCGAGCGGAATTGCGTTGCAACGCTCGGGCGCCAACGCGCTGACGGTCATCGAAAACGTTAAGAACCGACTGAAGGAAATCGCGCCCTCCTTGCCTGAGGGTACGGAAATTGTGCCGGTCTATGATCGCTCCGAGTTGATCCATCGCGCTATTGCCACGCTCAAATCGACGCTATTGGAGGAAAGCCTTGTCGTCGCGCTGGTTTGCTTTGTGTTCCTGCTCCACGTGCGCAGCGCTCTGGTTGCCATTCTGATGTTGCCT
>JAYSUN010000468.1:0-3637 GCA_043719045.1 Hyphomicrobiaceae bacterium
CTAAACGACGTCGGCGGTGACAAGTTCCAAGTCCGCGCAATGGTGGAAGCCGCAAAGTCAATTTTGGCCGATAGTGCCATCGCGCCAGGGATGGAGGCCCATGTCACCTTGGTACCGTCGTTGACACGAACAGGCGTCCAAGAGCCGGTCCGCATTACTGTGTTTAGTGAAGCCCAAGAGCATAAACTAACAGTTTCGCGGAACGCAGCGGGCGAATTTGTAGCGAGCCCGTCACCAATTGACGATCGAATCGCCCGTGCCGACATCGGCAATGAAGACAACGCGCAAGCCGCCAGCTTGTATATGAGCTTTTATCACTCAGCACTCTCGCATGGGCTCCCTATCGAGCTGATCGAGCAGATTATGCGCATTCATGCTTACGAAACCGACTTCCGTCGCCGGGTCCGCGGCAACGATCAAGTTGAGTGGTTTTTTGATGCCCGGGATGACGAAAAGGGGCTGGATGCCGGACTTGGTGACCTCTTGATGACGGCGATTACGGCTGGAGGCGAGTCGCAGCGATTCTACCGGTTTCGCACTCAGGACGGCGTTATCGACTACTATGATGAAAGCGGCAATACGAGCCGCAAATTCCTGATGCGGCGACCGGTGCGCGGCGAGAGCATGCGGCTGGCCTCCGGCTTCGGCATGCGTCGGCACCCTATCCTCGGCTTTGCGAGGCCTCACAATGGCGTCGACTGGGCTGGGCCCGTTGGCACACCGATCATGGCAGCTGGAATGGGCACGATCGAGGAAGCCGGTCGAAAAGGCGAGTACGGCAACTATGTCCGCATTCGCCACGCCAATGGCTACAAGACCTCATATGCACACATGTCCCGCTTTGGCGCAGGCATCAGCGAAGGTGTGCGCGTCACGCAAGGTCAAGTCATCGGATATGTCGGAAATACTGGTCTTTCAGTAGGCCCGCACCTTCACTACGAGGTCCATGTTAACAGTCGGCCAGTTGACCCGATGTCCATCCAAGTGCCACGCGACCGCAAACTAACCGCCAACCAACTGCGGGACTTCCAGCGGGAGAAGACGCGCATTGACGACCTGCTCCGTCGCAATCCCGTATCATCGCGGATCATCGATCAACACGCGGTCCTGCGATAACCACACAGACCTACCTTGCAGTTGAGTGCCCGACACTAAATGCCATGCCACATCAGATTGTGATATGTGCGCTTGGGACAACCAACTTGAACTGGAGCGGTTTCGCCCATGACTTCGCTATTGTTCCAGCCGTTCCGGTTAAAATCGCTGCACTTGCCCAATCGTATTGCCATGGCGCCGATGACGCGCTCGTTTTCGCCAGGCGGCGTTCCAGGCCCGGAAGTGGCAGCATACTACAAACGCCGCGCAGAAAATGCGGTCGGACTGATCATCACCGAGGGCGTCGGGATTGCGCATGCCGCAGCTTTGAACGACCCGAAAGTTCCACGATTCCATGGCGAGGATGCCTTGGCCGGATGGGCCAAGGTGTTAGCAGCAGTCAAGAGCGTCGGCGGGCACATTGTGCCACAACTCTGGCACGTCGGCATCATGCGCCGCCTCGGCAGCGAGCCGAACCCAGATGTGAAACCTGTTGCACCTTCGGGTTTCGCGCGGCCGGGCAAGATGTTGGTCGAGCCGATGTCAGACCGTGACGTGACTGACGTCATCGCAGCTTACGCCCAGGGGGCAGCCCAAGCTCAACGCCTCGGTTTTGACGGCATTGAGATCCACGCAGCCCATGGCTATCTGATTGATCAGTTCTTTTGGGCAACGACAAATGTCCGCAACGACCACCTCGGCGGTGATGCGCAAAAACGAACTGCGTTTGCAGCTGAAATTGTCAAAGCTTGTCGCGCTTCAACCGGTCCTGATTTCCCAATCATCCTGCGCTTCTCGCAATGGAAGCAACAGGATTATGCGGCACGTCTGGCACCAACGCCAAAGGACCTCGAGACCTTCCTGGCGCCCCTCGTGAGTGCCGGAGTTGATATCTTTCACGCGTCAACGCGCCGGTTCTGGCAGCCTGAATTTGAAGGCTCCAGCATGAATCTTGCCGGTTGGACCAAAAAAGTGACGGGCTGTCCTGTCATCACCGTCGGATCCATCGGCCTGGATCAGGATTTCATCGAAACCTTTGGGGCCAAAGGTGCCGGACATAGTAGCCATAACCTTGAGCGCTTGAACACAATGATGGCTAACGGCGAAATTGATCTCGCAGCCGTCGGCCGTGCACTGATCGTTGATCCGACTTGGGTCGTCAAACTCCGTGACGGCCGATTGGGAGAGGCTGTTCCGTATGACAGCGCAAAACTTGCAGAACTCATCTAGCTCTAACTTTACATGACGGCTCGGGCGTGTTCGCCTGAATAAGTCGGGCTTGCGGCACGTGCTCGGAGAACGAAACTCTAAGTTTGCTTGCCCGAGCCGTGCCAAACTTTGAGAGGCCTGATACCGACGCGCGGAAGTTTTGACTGTGTCGCTGGTGCCGTCAGGCGCCGGGATTGTCTTACTTGCGCGTGCCGACACGCGGTCAGCGGCAGGATCGGTCAGAACTTTTCCGGTTCGGTATGACTGCAGCAATTTTGCCTTCTACGGCCACGCCTACTGCTAGATGACAGCAACAGTCTTGGCGGTTACGTTCGGGTAAGTTCAGATCATAGGGGAATGGCGATGCGCAAATTCGCGACACACCAGTCGAGCCTTGGTATGGCCCTATCGCTTTTGGCGTTTGGGCTTTGCTCAACTGAAGCCAGGGCCGACGCGATCGATGGCGATTGGTGCTTCGGGGCACAAACGCTGACAATTCGCGGTTCGCAAATCCGAACTCCCGGAGGCAACGCTCTGTCCGGTAGATACGGACGGCACGACTTCGACTATTTAGTGCCGGCGAATGAAGAAGGGGCCGGAAGTGAAGCTACAATGCGCTTGCAAGGGGATGAACTAATGACCCTCGTTCGCAGGTCGGGTACTCATGTCAGCCCGCCGGAATCTTGGCGGCGCTGTAAGCCGATCAGCTGATCGAGATGCTTACCAGGATCCCGTTGGTCAATTGGACCGCGCAACGTATGTACCGGTGGCGACGCGGAATGACACTTGGCGTCCGCGGTGTCGTCATTGATGCCGATGGCCGTGTGCTTTTGGTTCGCCACGGCTACATGCCTGGCTGGCATTTGCCTGGCGGAGGCGTCGACAAAGGCGAGACCATCCATCAGGCTGTCGCACGCGAAGTCCGAGAAGAGACTGGAGTTGTTTTGGGGGTCGCTCCCGAATTGTACGGGATTTACACCAACTTTGCTTCGTTTCCCGGCGACCATATCGCTCTTTTCATCATTCGAGATTTCACAACCGGCTCAACCCACATGTCGTCTTTCGAGATTCGCGAGCAAGTTTTCTTCTTGCGCAACGCATTGCCGGAGACAACGACCGGTGGGACACGGCGACGCCTTGCCGAAGTCCTCGACGGCGCGGCCCAATCACACACCTGGTGAGCTTTCCGACGGCGGCTCATACCAGCCCGAAGAAGTCATGACTCTTTGCTCTAGGCCGAAGTTCCCTGGACTGAATAGCGAACACGCCCCGCTTTCCTGATGCGCTTCAAACAGTTCCGTGAAATCTGACGCCCGCGAATGTACCCATGGAG
>JAYSUN010000469.1:0-10373 GCA_043719045.1 Hyphomicrobiaceae bacterium
GCGCCATCTCAACGCGCTACGACAAGCTCGCAAACACATTCCTTGCGGCGGTGGCGCTGGTGTGCGTTCTGCTCTGGCTCAACTGACGACAGGCCCTAGCAACGCGAACGGAGCCCGCTATCACGCAATGAACAATGAGACTTGGCAAAGGCTCCTTTCCTTAGAGAGCCGCGACATCGTCGCGATGCGCTTCAAGACGATTCACGGTCGAGACCTGAACGCGCGACGTGCCAAGGAAATCACTGCGTCAGCAAAGCAGGCGCGCGAATTTTTTCGTAATGCTCATGTCGCGGACACCTCAGTGAAACCCCTGCTTACGTTCTATGGCGTTGCAAGTCTTGCGCGCTCGATGACGCTGCTGCTCAAGCGAGATGGGGGAGAAGAAGGACTGACCAAAGGGCATGGTCTTGAGACAGTCGATTGGAGTAAGCAGCTTTCTGGCGAGTTATCCACTGGCATAGAAGCGATCCGTGGGCTTAAGATTCGGACGTGCAATGGCTTGTTTGCAGATTTCGCCAAGGAAACGAAAAATCGCATATCGATGCACGTAAGATCTGGCGCGGTAGACTGGAGGTTCCACTACGCAATTCCTAAACTTGCAGATGAGGTAACCTTTGAGGACTTGCACTCTCGTTTGCCGGACTTGCGTGACGAACATGCCGTTCTTTCAGCTGTTGCCAAGTACGCAACGATTAACGAAATGTCGTTCGATAGCGCCAGCGGGCTAAATATCAAAACGCATACAAAGGCATTCAATTTCTTCAAGAATGACTACGCCAGCCTTGGATATAATATGCAGGATGCTGGTGATTGGACAGTTATGACTGGCGCTCCGGACTTAATGAGTTCGCTCCCCCCGCAGTTTGCGCACGCCTACATACATAAAATGTTCGGGACGATCCCGAGTCTGTTTATTGTTGCGCCAATGCCAACCGGAACTCGCTATTCCCAGCTCTGTATCACTTACATGCTAGGTTACGTGCTTGGAATGCTCGCGCGATATTTCCCGACGCATTGGGTCAACCTTTCACAAGGAGAGAAGGGCGACGCGCTGTGGCCTACTTTGACCCAGGCACACAGGTTCGTTGCTGAAGCGTTCCCTGAACTCGTAGCAGAAATGATCGAAGACATCTTGGTCAACCCAAGTTGATACGCATGAACTTGATAAGCGGCGGTTAGGGGCCTATCAAATTCGAGCTTTGCGACGCAGCTGGGCGGGCTGTACTTCCAACAGCTTGACCGATCAACATCGGAGTGGTGTCCGCCGACACCTTTTCGCACCAATTCGAAACGCTATCTGATTATCCGCTTAAATACGACGCTGACGGATGCTCACGAATCGCACTGAACGCTGTGCAACGCATTGAAATCACGTCGAATCGACTTTTCTCCATCATGGGGGCGACGGCAAATCGTAAACTGTTGTTTTGCATAATTTTTTCTGCTACATCAATGGGACTGAACTGCGAACGTGAACACACGATTTTGCACGCGTACACACCGTTTCGCAGCCTCAGTCTGCACGAATTGTGCACGAACACCCGCCGTGCACACCGTGCACAGTGACCTTTCGGCCGTCGTGCACACTGCAAGGATGCAACAGGTCATGGCCACCTTCAGCAAACTCCCGTCCGGTCAATGGCGCGTCCAGATCCGACGCGAGAAGCTTTTGTCTTTCCCGTTCGTTTCGCATCAAGGCCCTGGCCGAGCAATGGGCGCGCGAACAGGAACAGCTGATCGACAAGGGGTTGGCCCCCACCGAGAGTTCACCCGACAATCGCGAGACGCTCGCCAGTCTGATAGAGCTTCACTTCGCCGACTTGAAGGAATTGAAGCGGGGCATTGGCCGGAGCAAAGAGCATACGCTGTAACGATTGCGTGAAACGATCGGCGCGACGCGGCTCAGCCAGATCACGCTCGAGTTCCTGATCGACTTTGCCAAGCGCCGCGCTCGGGACGGCGCCGGCCCCGTCACCATTGAACAAGTCAGCCTCGCCCGGATCGCCCTCAATCGTCTCGGCCTCGTCGCCAAATCAGCGGAACGCGACCGGCGGTCGACGCAGGACGAATTGGATCTCATCATCAAGACCGCCGAGGAAAACCCGCGCCAGATCATTCCGACCGGGTGTCCCTCTCGGGTTCACCTTCGACAGGGCAATGGGTCAAGTCTTGCTGCGCAGCAATTCGATTGGTGTGTCTCGCGATAGTGGACGGTCGGTGTTGGCGGGGGGCTGCCTTGCTTCGCTGTGTCACTCGACTTCAGTCCGGTACCGCCAAGCGTCACAGATGCGGACAAGCAATTTGCCTCGTAGTGAAGCCGCTTTGCTGGCGGGTAGGCTTGTTCGCTCTGGGCAGCTGAGACGTTGAATTTATTTCACGGAGGCCATTGCGCGCGACCAAGATGTGAGCGACGTTATATTTGCAGGACTGTTTTTCTCGATCGTTGAAGTGGCGGCTACATCGGTATGTGGCAACGGGGGGACTCATGAAGGCGATGCTTCTTGCGGCGACATGGGCCGTTGCGTTTCTGGTGCCGTTGCCTGCGACTGCACAGGTTGATCCATCGTCTCCTGTGCCCGGAGGCGCGAGCGGCACCACGGTGGCCTGCGTACAAGCCGGCGACCTGAACAGCGGCATTTTTCAAACGACGTTCCTGCTGAGTTCAGCCGGTGGCTGGGAGGAGCGGGCGCACATGAAACCTGGAGTCTTCCGTCTTCAGGAACGCCAGCGGACCGAAACTATGCTCGAACTCGCTGACAGCAGCCGAGGTGTGGCGATCCAATTCGATTTTGAACGCAAGCGCGTGCGGACCACGCGGATCGATCAGCCTGAAGCTTGGCGCGATTTATATCACATGCTCAATGCGAGCGATAAGGAGGGCGCAACCGATTGCATGATCCTCGCGCGCGCATCTGGCGGAACAGCTGCCGGGGCCAATCAAAGTGCCGCGCCGCGCACTGGCGGCACGACAGTCCAATTCATCACGGTCAAGATCGGCTCGATCATCACTGTGGCGCCAGGCACCAAGTTGTCGGCCACGTCAGGGCCTCCTTGCCCAGGTCAGGCCGGATTCTTCCTGTGTCCGAACAAGTTCACGTGCGCGCCCGTCGGTGGCGTTTGCTGTCCGGGCGCTGGAGCGTGTGCAGCCGGCACGTTTTGTGACAAGTTCATCGCCAATGCCTGCATAGGTCCTGGTGATCCTGCATTTTGCCCCGGCACGGGCAATCCAGTCACAGGCGTGTCTTTGCACTGTGCCCCTGGCAGCACCTGCTTGCCCGGCAATTTCTGCGACCCCTGACCGTCGCAGCGTTGCGGCTCCGCATCATCGTCCTTTGGCTGTCGCGTGTCACTCTGACATCCTTCTCAGTGCACCATCGTCACCTCCTTTCGGAGAGTTCCATGCGATTGCTGCCGGTCATGTGCGGGGTCGTGCTACTCGCTTCACTGACGAGCGCGAAAGCGGCGCCACCGCTCCCGCACCACTTGGCTCTGCCGAGCCAAGTGATCGTGCAAGTTCAACAGCAGGCTAAGGATAAGGCTGCGGCAGACGAGCGTGCTGCGGCCGAAAAGCAAAAGCAGGCGGCGCAACAACGGCTTGCCGCCGAGAAGCAGAAGCAGGCTGCCGAACAGCAACGTCAGGCAGCCGAGAGACAAAGGCAAGCAGCTCAGGCAGCTGAGAAGCAGCGTCAAGCAGCACAAGCCGCAGAAAAGCAAAGACAAGCCGCAGAACAGCAGCGGCAGGCCGCGGAGAAGCAAAAGCAAGCTGCAGAGCAGCAACGTCAAGCAATCGAACGTCAACGGCTCGAAGCCGAGAAGGCAAAGCAGAACGCGCAGGCCGCTGAGCAGCAACGTCAAGCCGCCGAGCGCCAACGGCTCGAAGCCGAGAAAGCAAAGCAGAACGCGCAGGCCGCTGAGCAGCAACGTCAAGCCGCCGAGCGCCAACGGCTCGAAGCCGAGAAGGCGAAGCAGAACGCGCAGGCTGCTGAGCAACAACGTCAAGCCGCCGAGCGCCAACGGCTCGAAGCCGAGAAGGCGAAGCAGAACGCGCAGGCTGCTGAGAAGCAACGTTTGGAGGCTCTGGCAGCCGCCGAAAGCGCCAGACGGAATTGCAAGACCGGCGAGGTCTACAATGAAAGCAGCCGCTCCTGCGTCGCCCAACGTCCAACGTGCAAGGCGGGCGAAGTCATTGGCGACGGCGGTACGTGCATTTCGAGCCGTCCAACCTGCAAGACCGGTGAAGTCTACAACGAAGGCACCCGCACGTGCGTCGCCCAACGGCCAACGTGCAAAGCCGGTGAGACCTACATCGAAAGCTCACGCAGCTGCGTAGCTGCGCGGCCCGACTGCAAGCAGGGAGAGACCTACAAGGAAGCCAGCCGCACCTGTGTTGCGGACCGCCCGACCTGCAAGACCGGCGAGGTCTACAACGAAGGCACCCGCACGTGCGTCGCGCAACGTCCGACGTGCAAAGCCGGTGAGACCTACATCGAAAGCTCACGCAGCTGTGTCGCTGATCGTCCCACCTGTCGGATCGGTGAACGCTATGACGACAGCCGGCGCACTTGCGTTGCCGATCGCCCGACCTGCAAGACCGGCGAGGTCTACAACGATGCGAGCCGTTCGTGCGTTGCAGCCCGTCCGACCTGTCGGACCGGCGAGAGGTACGACGAGCGGGAACGCGTGTGCATCGTCGACCGTCCGATCTGCGCGCGCGGCGAAGCCTACGATGAGCGCCGCCGGATCTGCGTCGTCATCCTGAAACAGTGCGAACCAGGTTATGAGCTGAACGCACGCAACGATTGTGTCCGTGTCGGCTGCCCAAGCGGGTACGAGCTGAATCGCGACCGCATCTGCGTCGCCGTCGGCCGGTATTGTGAGCCCGGCTATGTGCTGAGCGACCGTGGCTACTGCGTCCGGCAAGCCTGCCAAGCGGGCTACTACCGCAATCGTGACAATATCTGTGTGACGACAGCCGTGCGCTGCGAGCCGGGATATGAACTGAACGACTTCGGCCAATGTGTGCGTTGGGGATGCCCGCGCGGTTACGAACTGGCGCGCAACAACAACTGCATTCCGATCGTGAGGCGCTGTGACAGCGGATTCGAAATGAACGATCGCGGCGAGTGCGTGCGCTATCGTTGTCCGAGCGGCTACGAGCGCGGCCCCGACAACACGTGTGTCGCAGCTCTTGAGGAATGCCCGCGCGGCTATCGGCGCAATTCGGCCGGCGCCTGCTACCAGCCGCCGGTCGCGATCCCGCCGTTGGTAATCGTGCCTCCAGCCACACTGATTCCGCCTGCGTCGGGTCCGAACGACATCGTTGGCCATTGCAGCGATAGTCCGGGAAGCGGATCTGAAACGGAAACCGTGCGTGGCCCAAGTGGATCGGTCAAGCTGGCGCGGCGTTCGCTTCAAATCACCTATGGCACGCGGCAGCGCGATCTCGCCGACGTGAAGGATCTGCCGGGCTCGATCGCCACGCGTGAGATCGCGGGCGAGCGCATGTTCGCTGATGCCTATGTCGACGTGCCGCCGCAAACCAATGCCTGCCGTGGCAGCACACCTGAAGGCGGCGTCCTGCGTATCGTCGACGTGCCGCTGCGCGGAGGCGGCACAGCGCCCGCTTGCATCCAGTATTGCCGCGTCGGGCTGCCAACGCCACCACCTGCTCGCGGAACGCCAGCCACGGAGACCGTCAGTGCGACACCTGTCACGGAGCCGAAGCGCGCGGCCGTGCCGACCACGACTGCCGTGTCATTCACCGAGCCAAAGCGCAAAGCGGTGACCACCGCCTTGGCGCAGCCGTTCACAGAACCAAAGCGCGCGGCCGTTCCAACGGTACTGGCGCGTCCATTCACAGAGCCTAAGCGGCAGGCCGTGCCGACAGTGGCCGCACAGACGCTGGTAGAACCGCCATCGCGGTCGCGGTGAGTTAGACGAAGGCGGAAGTGGCACGCAGCTTCAACCCGCGTCTTCCCGTCATTCGCGCCGGTTTTGATCTGGCCCTCGCGAATGTGGAGGCGCAGGAGCGTCGATCAGGAGGCCTTGGTAATCTGAGTTCGTCACTCGTCGCGCATTGCAAGATCGCTGCGATGGCCAAGTCGCACTCAGGGTCAACACCACATAAATCGGATATCGTGGGCTGGCAGATGCACTTCGTCGCAACCGCCGTGCGCGCGGGACAATTGTAGTCCGGCCCGGCGGCGCTGACCTGTATGTTGGAGCCGATAGCGGCGCCGTATGCGGTCGGCCATGAATTTACGGCCGAGGTCGTGGCCGTGGGTGATGCTGTCACGACGTTAAGGCTGGGCGATCGCGTCATCTCACCGTTTCAAATTTCGTGCGGGGGTGTCTGCGTTGCCGCCAGAAGCGCAGCCTCGATTGCAAATCCGTGCCGCCACTCTCGACCTTTGGTCTTGCGTCGTTCGGAGGTGGCGATTGGGGTGGCGCTGTTGCAGATCGGATCAAGGTGCCGTTCGCGGATGCCATGCTGTTGAAACTGGCTGACGCTGCTGATGCGACCGCACTCGCCAGCGTGTCTGACAACGTGGCGGATGGTTACCGCTGTGTCGTGCCTCACGCGAAATCCGGTGACCATATTCTGGTGCTCGGATCTGCCAGCGTCGAACTTTATACCGTCGCCGTCGCCTCAGCACTCGGCTTTTCGTGCATGTACGCGGACACTGCACCCGAGCGTCTCGCTGTTGCGCAGCGTCTTGGCGCAGCCGTTGTTGACGCGCCGGCGGATGGCAGATCATTCGGCGAATTCGCAGTGACTGCCGCGTGTGTGTCGACAGCGGAGGGCTTGAAGTCGGCGCTCAAGTCGACTGAACCGGGCGGCATCTGCCAATCCGCCGGTATTCATTTTCACGCGGTCGAGCTGCCGCTGCTCGAAATGTACCGCCGTGGTGTGCGGTTCCATACGGGTCGGGCCAATGCCCGCGACGACATTCCGACAATTCTCGCGCTGGTCGCAACAGGTCGCCTCCGCCCCGGCGATATCACGGCAGACGTGGTGCCGATCGACCGAGCGGTCGAGGCGCTCAGTGGGCCGCTGCCGCACAAGCTGGTGCTGGCGGTCTGAGCTTGTCCAGGCTCCCTGCACAGCTCTCCCAAAGATGCCAGTCAGCTCCCTGGTTTCGCTGTTGGGATGCTAGTTGGTTGCAGGAATTGCTCGCTTCGTTTTGAACGGAGAAACTGTCATTCGGCGTCAGATATTTGCGGTTCGCTCGGGCGCGGATGCTTCGGCAAGCGATAAACTTGGTTGGGCAAAAGTAGAAGACAGCAACTTGGTGGCAGCATGATTGCGGCTTAAGCGGTGCGCCGTCACGTCAACGCTGTGCAGCGGCGCGATGCGTGACCCAGCGGACGAGAGCCGCCACGGGAATGACGAGATAGATCCATCCGGATGCATTGATCGCCATGCGCGGCAACACGAGCCCGCGTTGCTGCTGCGGCCGCCCGCTGCGCCAACGTCAGCACTGGTCGATGCCTTCTTGAAGGTCCTCTACGCCGAGCGGCAACGGTCAGCTTGATGGACCGCGCGCTTGATCAGGTTCATGTCGCGATGGACGGCGGACGTTTGGCGAGCCGTACGGTCGCATCGAGGCCGTGAGGCTGGCGATTGGCTAGCGTCAGAGTGCCATGCTGTGCCGTGATCAGGCGTTCAGCGATGGCGAGGCCGAGGCCGAAGCCCCCTGCGCTGCTGCTGCGTGCGGGATCGAGGCGCTGGAACGGACGGCGCGCCAGATCGAGCTGATCGGCGGGAATGCCGGGGCCGTCGTCAGATATGATGATATCGATGCAGTCTTCCCGGAACGTTAGATTTACGCACGCGCTGCCACCGTGACGCACGGCATTCTGGACGAGGTTGGTCAGTGCGCGTTTGATCTGAATGGGATGACCGAGTGCAATGGCGTGCCGTGCGCCGGTGATGCTCACCTTATGACCTTGGTCCGCCAGATCGGTGCCGATGGTATCAAGCGTCGCGCTGACGTCGAACAATCGCGGGGCCTCGTCGGCGCGAACGCCACGCAAGAAAGTGAGCGTGCTGTCGATCATCGTTTCCATTTCAGCGATGTCGGCGATCATGCGTTGTTTCGCGTCTGCACTGGACGCGTCCTCGATCTGAAGCCGCAGGCGAGTGAGGGGTGTTTTCAGATCGTGGCTGATGGCGGCGAGACTGAGGGTGCGGTCTTCGACGAGCGTTGCGATGCGCTGCTGCATGTCGTTGAAGGCGCGCGCCGCCTCGACGACCTCGCGCGGGCCGGTTTCAGGCAGCGGCGCGATGTTGATCCGTTCGCTTTGCGGTTCTTGTTCGATGGCGCGGGCAGCAGCACCAAGGGCGCGCAACGGCTTCGTGATCCAACGCACGAGAATGAGCGACGCCAGAATGACGCCGATAGCCATGAGCGTGGTCGACCAGACGGCCGCGTGACTGGGATCGGTGATGTGGCGGGCTTTGACGACCGACACGTTGACGAAAGTTCCGTCACCGAGACCAAGAGACACGGCCATCTGGTGTGTATCGTCATTATTCGCGCTGGTTGGGTCGCGGCCCATTGTTTCGCGGCTCGGGACCTCGCTACCAATGATGATGCCGGCCTTTTCGAGATCGGGCTCTTCCTTGATGAGGCGTGAGCGCAAAGATGCGGCCGCTGTGTCGCCAGCGCGTGGGATCGCCAAGGCTTTCAGCCCGTAGTGCGCGTCGATCGAGCCACCAGACATTTCATGCGCGAGGTCCTCGCGCTTTTCCGGCACTTGTGCTGCGAGACTGCGACGGATGGCGAGCAGACGCTCGGCGATGCGCATCTCATTGTTGGTTTCGACCTCACGCGTGACGGAGACTTGGTAAGCCCACACGCTGAGCAGATGAAACAGGCCAAGCCCGAGGAGGAGCAGGGCCATCGTGCGCGTCGCGATCGTGTCAAAGCGGCGCATCAGGACACCGTCACGGGGGCCGCGAACATATAGCCTTGGCCGCGTACGGTTTTGATCAACGACGTTGCCTCATCACTGTCATCTGAATCGATTTTCCGGCGCAGACGACTGACCAGGACATCAATGCTGCGATCGAAGCCGGTGGCTTGGCGGTTGCGGGCGGCATCGAGCAAATGGTCGCGCGAGAGGACACGCTGCGATGCTTCAGCGAACGTGACGAGCAGGCCATATTCTGCAGCTGAGAGATCAATGATGATGCCAGCGGGGTTGAGCAACTCGCGTTTCAGCAGGTCGATCTGCCAGCCGTTGAAAACATACGCGCGCGGTGAGCGGGGCGGCCGACCTGATGCGCTGTCACCGCTCCCTGGATTGAGCGACCGCCGCAGGACGGCATTGATGCGCGCGAGCAGCTCTCGCGGGTTGAAGGGTTTGGCGAGGTAGTCATCAGCGCCGATTTCGAGACCGACGATGCGGTCGGTATCATCCCCCTTGGCGGTCAGCATGATGACCGGCAGCGACGAGGTGCGCCGCAGCTCGCGACACAGGTCGAGGCCGTTGGTGCCTGGCAACATGACATCGAGCACGATGAGATCGACGCGCGCTGAACCGAGATAGTCCTGCATCTCCAGGCCATCGCGGGCTGCGATGACATGGAAGCCGTTTTCACGCAGGAACTTGGCAACCAGCCGCCGGATCTCGCCGTCATCGTCGACAACGAGAATGTGCATCTGTCCGGGTTGTGCCGATAGTGGCTGGTCACTCGTCATGCGGTGTGCGGTCCTTAGTCCGTCGGCCTTAATCCACTGGTGTGAAGCGGATCTGGGTCGGCTTGCGCCCCACTTCCTGGATCGACACCACCACGCGCAGTCCGGTTTTGGCAACAAACACGCCTGTCCCGGCCATGGTGTCCGCAGTGGCTGGCTTGAGTTCGACGGTTGTCGTCTTGCCGTCCACCAGCACAGTGGCAGTCGCTTTGGCGCCGTCAATAGTTGCGCGTGGCTTGGCGTCATTGTCGGACACAAACAGCGTCAGCGCATTGTCTTTGGCGACGAGTTCGTAGTGAGCGTCATCGAGGTGGATCAGCTGGCCGCTGTTTGGCCCTTTTACCGGCTTGTCGTGGGCGTGTGCGGTGATTGAAACCAGACTGAACAGGAGGGCAGCAATAAGTGTGCGCATGTAGAACTCCGATCTTTTGAAAAAGGTGGCGGTTCAGTTCTTGGCGTTCTTGGTGAGCCAGCGGTTCATGAAGGCAATTTCCTTGTCCTGCGCTTTGATAATGTCGCGGGCCAGCTTTTTGAGAGCGGGATCCTTGCCATGTTCCAGGACGATCTTGGCCATGTCGACGGCACCCTGGTGGTGCGGAACCATGCCTTTGACAAAGTCGACATCGGCATTGCCCGAGAACGGAATGTTCATACCGCCATGCATTTTGT
>JAYSUN010000470.1:0-3631 GCA_043719045.1 Hyphomicrobiaceae bacterium
GCAGCCCGAGCTGATCCCGGAGCATGATCTGCTTGTGGCCGGGTTCCCGTGCCAGCCGTTTTCGATTGCCGGGGTGTCGAAGAAGAATGCCTTGGGCCGACCGCATGGCTTTCTCTGTGACACGCAGGGCACCCTGTTTTTCGATACCGCGCAGATCATCGCCCACCACCGTCCGGCAGCGTTTGTGCTGGAAAACGTCAAGAACCTCGAAAGCCATGACAAGGGCCGCACCTTCGCCACGATCATGAATGTCTTGCGAAATGAACTTGGCTATCATGTCCAGTCGCGCGTCATCAGTTCCGAACATTGGGTGCCGCAGCGCCGCGAGCGCATTTTCATCGTCGGCTTCCGGGAGCCGACCGACTTTGACCTCAAGGGACTGGAATTGCCCACTGGCGGGCCAAAGCTCGGCAGCATCCTGCAACCACACGATGAGGTTGAACCCAAGTACACGCTGACCGAGCGGCTGTGGGAATACCTCCAGGCATACAAGGCCAAGCACACAGCCAAAGGCAATGGCTTCGGGTATAGCCTGTTTGGCCCGAACGATGTCTCCCGCACCCTCTCCGCCCGTTACTACAAGGACGGGTCAGAAGTGCTGATCGACCAGCCCGGCAAGCGACCGCGCCGTCTGACCCCGCTTGAATGTGCTCGCTTGATGGGCTTCGACAGGGGTGACCGACGGTGGAAGATTCCGGTGTCGGACACCCAGGCGTATCGGCAGTTTGGCAACGCAGTGGTCGTGCCGGTGGTGGAGTTTTTGGCCGAGGCCATGAAGCCACATATCGAAGCCGCGCTTACCAGGCAGGCCGCACCGCAGGCCGCTCCCGTTATCGTCTCCCGACCAGATCGGGAGCGAATGGTCGCGCATGGCTGACATCGTTCCGGCTGAGGTGCGCAGCCGGATGATGGCGAATATCCGGGGGAAGAACACCAAGCCCGAACTGATCCTGCGCAAGGCGCTCCACGCTGTCGGTTTCAGATACCGTCTTCATGATCGCGCCATGCCGGGCACGCCTGACATCATTTTGCCCCGGTATCGGGCAGTCATCTTTGTGCATGGCTGTTTCTGGCACGGCCATGACTGCCCACTGTTCCGGTGGCCTGCCACCCGCCCGGATTTCTGGCGCGAGAAGATCGCCAGGAACCAGGCGGTCGATGCACGAAATGAAAAGCAGCTCGAAGAAGTGGGTTGGCGTCAGGCTATCGTCTGGGAATGTGCGCTCAAGGGAAAGTCGCGGCGTCCGCTTGCGGAAGTAGTTTCGGCCTGTGCATTGTGGCTTCGGTCTGATGACCGCCGAATCGAGACCAGGGGAATCTGAATGCGCCGGGGTATGCTGTCTGACCTTTTCGTCGGCGTAGTTTCAAAGCAGCTCACGCTGGTCGAGACGATCACCCCGGAATCCAATCAACATGAGTTCCAGGGCACGCGCCCGTTGCGCCATCTCTTCGGTGACGAAGATCGCCGCCAGGTCGCGACCCGGTTCCTCTGCATTTCCGGCGAACAGGAGGCGTTCTCGGAAGACGGCTTCATGAGCTGGTCAAACGTCCGCAAGGGCAAGCCTCGCGCTGCTGAATACCACCTCTACTATTCCACCAACGCCGTGACCGAGATGATGCAGCCCGGTGACCGCCTGTTTCTGGCGCTCCAGCGGGACGGGGCGATGCTCGCAATCGTCACCTCGTCTGCCACTATCCAGAACCAGTTGTTCTGGCTGTTCGGGCTTGAGGAACAGGAAGAGTTCGCCTTCACCTATCAGGAAATTGGCGAGGGCAGTGCCGAGCTTGATTTCGCCGCCCGATACATCCTCGAAGAGCTGGGCATTGAACCGGAAGAGCCGGAGGCGGATCAGATCGATTCCCTGATCGAGCATTTCGGCCTGATCTTCCCGAAGACGGCAGTGTTCTCCGAGCTGGCTCGCTCGTCATTGCCCCATATGTCGGCACAGGATGATCCTGACCGAGCGCTCATTAACTGGCTGGAACGGGAAGAGCAGATGTTCCGGCGACTGGAACGACGGATCGTTGCCGAGCGGATCGGTGGCGGCTTCCAAGCCACGGACGGCGCGGATGTTGACGGCTTCCTGTCATTCTCACTCAGCGTCCAGAACCGCCGGAAGTCGCGTGCTGGCCAGGCGCTTGAGCATCACCTTGAGGCAGTTTTTACTGCCCATGCTGTAAGCCACGCGCGAGGCGCGGAAACCGAGAACAAGAACAAGCCGGATTTCCTGTTCCCTGGACAGGCAGAGTATCGCGACCCAAGTTTCTCCGCATCGCGCCTTACGATGCTGGGCGCGAAATCGACCCTCAAGGATCGCTGGCGGCAGGTTCTCTCCGAAGCCGAGCGGATCAAGGCCAAGCACCTTTTGACCCTAGAACCCGGCATCTCTGAAAACCAGACTACGGAAATGCAGGCCAAGAACCTGCAACTGGTGTTGCCCCGCAGTCTGCACGCTACGTTTCGTGTACCGCAGCAGGCATGGTTGATGGATTTGAGCGGATTTCTGGCGGAGGTGAAGATGCGGCAGAGTTCATAGACTTTTGGCGAAATCACCCAACATCAAGCCTCGTGGGTCAATGTCACCGCCCATCTTTTCGACCGCCTATTTGATTAGTATATCTTGGAGGAGATCGCCGTGGGGGTACGTTGCCTTGCCATGTGCATCGCAAAAGTCTTCGGCAGCCAGACGTTTAAGCAGCCGAATCAGTGCCATCCCCGACAGCGACACTACTAGCGGGAGCTTCCGGTTCGCCTTCCTCCGGGACGAGTTCTTCTGCAGCAGGAATGGAAATGATCCCAGGCCGCGTGGTGTATTCCGCGCAATGCGCTGAAATCTGCATCAGGAGCTGTTCGCGGATACGCCCGACCGGTTGCCACTCCACCACTTCGGCTTCTGTCAGCGTAACATGAAAACGGGCGTTCACATGCACGCGAACCGGCTCATCTGAACCCGGAAGGACCAATGCAGGGGTGCATATAAAGGGTTTCGGCATGGGATTGCGTAGCTCAGCGCTGTCCGGCGCTATAAATGCCAATGCGAAGAGCATTGGCCCTGACTTTTTTTGCGCGTGGTCGCAGCTTGCGCCGATGCGCACGAATGCCAGCTTACATTGATCAAAAGCGGGCGAGCCCTTTAACGCAGGGGACGCTTCGAACAGAAGCGCGCCCTTTTTAGGCAGACCAAACCGCGCCAGAATTGCTTCGTTTGTAAGTTCCGCATCAGTCGGTAGGACGAGCGCTCCCCAGTCCGAAGGGTTAATCGTTTCCGCCGGAGCCAACGCCACGTGAAGCATCGTATTCAGCTTTGCAGCTTCGATCCCAGCCAGCGAAGGCTTACCTTTGTATTTCGTGACTGCCGCTTCCCAGATTTTGGTATCGTCAGGCTCTGATCGCTGGTTCGCAATTCGGTCGGCCAAGATGGGAACCAGTGCAGCATTCACGGCAGCCTTGATGTCCGCCTCTACGTTGTTTTTGCCAACAGCGGCTGCGGCCAGTTCACTGAGTATGGTGTCGATATGAGACCCATATTTCTCAGGTGTTTTCTCGGCAACCGGAACAAGCGAACCAAGATGCGACAAGGTGGCAGCGGCGGCCTCCAAAATACTTTTTTCCCAGTTCACCAGAGCTTGC
>JAYSUN010000048.1:0-2356 GCA_043719045.1 Hyphomicrobiaceae bacterium
AGGTGCGGCTCCAACTCCTGAACCTTGCTCGCACTCGCGACTGTAAAGTTGACTCCGTATTTATCGCGATCGACGGTTTCTTTGGCGATGGCCGTATCCAGTGCCGCTTGCGTCCGATAGAGACGCAGGTACCCGGTCCGCCGCAACATGCCTTCGATGCCGGCCTCGCGCATCAGCGCTTCATGTTCGATGATGCTGCGTTCAACGATGGGTTTTGCACCAGCTGCAGTTTTGGCCATGCCAGCGGGCGTGGATTCCAAGAAGTAGCGCGCCAGCCAGGGTGCCAGCTTAGGTAATGCCGACCAATGTAAGTTCGCTTCGGGCAGCATGTTGAAAGCGTATTTGGCGAGCTTGGTCGCGTGACGCGGAAACGGATACGGGACGACGCCTTCAACCTGGATCAGCCCGGCGTTGCCGTGGCTGGTTTCCTCAGCGGCCCCACGTCGATCGATCAGCACAACGGAACGGCCACGCTTCTGCAAATGCAAGGCAGCTGATACACCGACCATGCCAGCACCAAGAACAATCACGTCAGAGGACATCAGGGGGATCCAGGGTGGGGCACAGCCGTCCGCCCACGAAAGCGGTTTGGCAGCCGGGGGTCAAGCTTTTGTCCGCGGGTGCGTCAACCGAACATCACGTGGGCCCTCGTCCGAAACTGCCCGCCCAAGGCCGCGACGTGACACGCGCAGTGCCACCGGCAAGTGCCATCGGCGCTCTAGCACCGCCCCTGGAGGTCGGGTAGAAGCTCGGCCAACGGGGTGCAACCTGTGACCATCGACGTTGCCAAGCGGGATGTGGTCATCGGCCTTCACCCCCGTTGCCGCCAATCGACCTACGACCGAGCCAAAGCGCCATGCATCATTTCCACTATGTCAACGGCATGCTGCACGCGGAAAGCGTCGCCATCGAGGCCATCGTGGCCGCGGCGGGCACACCGGTTTACGTCTACTCGAGCGCAACACTGGAGCGGCACTACAGCATCTTCGCCAAGGCGCTGGGTGCCTCGGGCCCGAATGCCAAACATCACGTCTTCTATGCCATGAAAGCAAACTCGAATCTGGCCATCTTGAAAACTCTGGCGAAACTAGGCGCTGGGGCTGACACCGTTTCGGAAGGTGAGATTCGTCGGGCTCTTGCCGCTGGCATCCCCGCCAGCAAGATTGTCTTCTCGGGCGTCGGCAAATCGGCACAGGAGATCGCCTTCGCAATTGATGTGGGTATCTATCAAATCAATGTCGAAACCGAGAACGAACTCAATCTGCTTTCACAAATAGCCACGGCCAAAGGCAAGCGCCAGAGCACAGTCATCCGCATCAATCCCGACGTCGGCGCTGGCGGTCACGCCAAGATTACGACCGGGTCCGATGCCAACAAATTTGGTGTTTCCATTGCCGAGGCCGAACGCTGCTATGCCAAGGCCGCCAATCTATCCGGCGTCGCCATGAAAGGCCTTGCGGTCCACATCGGTAGTCAGATTATGGAACTCGGTGAACTTGAAGCGGCTTTCAAACGCTTGCGTGAAATGACCGTCCGCCTGCGTGGCGAAGGTCATGGCGTGGAACGACTCGATCTCGGTGGTGGTCTCGGTATCCCCTACGAGATCCCGGAAAACTTCGATCATGGCCCGAGCCTGATCGAGGCCTACGCAGCCATGGTCGACAATACCTTGTCGGGGCTCGACATCGAGCGTGGCTTTGAACCCGGTCGTCTGATTGTCGGCAACGCCGGTATTCTGGTGTCTCGCGCGCTGCATTTGAATCCACGCAATCACACAACTTTCTTGGTCGTTGATGCCGCGATGAACGATCTGATCCGCCCTGCAATGTACGAGGCGTACCATGAGATCTGGCCGATCCGGCAGCCAGCCAAAACCACGCCGCGCAAAGTCTATGACGTCGTCGGCCCGATCTGCGAATCCGGCGATACGTTCGCGACGGCGCGGATGTTGCCCGAGACCAAACCGGGTGACCTGATCGCCTTTATGACAGCGGGCGCGTACGGGGCCGTCATGTCGTCGACTTACAACTCAAGGCTCCTGGTACCGGAAGTCCTGGTTCAAGGCGATGCATGGTCGATTGTCCGGCCAAGACCGAGTTTTGAGGATCTTCTCGGGCTGGACCGGATCCCAAGCTGGTTGTGAGTGTCGATGCCGTAATCTCAGGCGTTGCGTTACACGCCAAGGACCCGTTTCAGGATCGCTGCGTTTTTCTGTAGCAGCGCGGGGTCGCGTTTTTCCGGGGCCGTGATCAGCGCCACATCCAGCGAGCGGTCTGACTTGATGGGACAGGCTGGATGCTGGCGGGGAAAATCGCGGGCGAGGCGGGCAATCAGGCGCTGCGCTTTGCCGCCGTTC
>JAYSUN010000471.1:0-3630 GCA_043719045.1 Hyphomicrobiaceae bacterium
ACCACGAGATGTCCCGACTGCGCCATGAACGCCGACATGTGGCCGATGTTGCCGCGCACGACGATGTCGATGCCCTTCATGGAAATACCGCAGCGCGACGAGGCGTTACCTTCGATGACGAGCAGACCGCCGCGGCCTGTGGCACCTGCGTATTGACTGGCGTCACCTTTAATGACGACGCGGCCGGACATCATATTTTCGGCAACGCCCGGGCCGGCCGAGCCATGCACCGTGATAGTCGCTTTCTTGTTCATGCCCGCGCAGTAGTAACCGACGTGACCCTTGATGTTGATGTTGACGGTCGCATCGACACCAACCGCGACGGCGTGGTGGCCGCGCGGATTAATGACCTCCCACTCGGTCTCGTTGGTGCCCTCGGCTTGCCTGTGCAGGTCTTGGTTGAGATCGCGCAAGGTCACCTTCGACAAGTCGATCGTGCGCATATCTAGCGCTCCCAGAAATAAACTGTCGCCGGTTCCGGCTCCCAAACTTTTGCGCGATCGATGCCTGGCAGATTGACCAGCGCGCGATACTCCGAGCCGAAGGCGACATACTGATCGGTTTCGGCCATGACCGCCGGCTTGCAGGCGATAGGATCGCGAATGACGCCAAAACCATTCTTGGTCCCGACCACAAATGTGAAGAAGCCATCGAGATCGTCGAGACTTTTCTGCAGCGCCTGACCCAAGTTCATGCCCTGTTTCATGCGCCACGTCAGATAGGCGGCAGCGACCTCGGAGTCGTTGTCGGTTTCGAACGTGATGCCGTCGTGGCTGAGTTCGCGCTTCAAGTTGTGGTGATTCGAGAGCGAGCCATTGTGCACGAGGCACTGATCAAGGCCTGTCGAAAACGGATGCGCGCCGAGCGTCGTCACCGCCGACTCGGTCGCCATGCGCGTGTGGCCGATAGCGTGCGTGCCCGTCATGCTGGCCAGATCGAAGCGTTTTGAGACGGATGTCGGGTAGCCGACTTCTTTGTAAATCTCGATGGTATCGCCCGAGCCCATGATGCGGATGCTCGGATGATTGGCGCGCAAGATCGCGCGGGCCCCATCGGCTTTGCCGGCCGGCACGGTGATAACGGCATGGCTGGATTTCACTGCAACGGCCACGTCGCACCCGAGCGCTTTTTTCAGCGCGTCGTTCAACCCGGCAAAATCTTTGTCGGGCGTTCGCGACTGGACGGTGATTTTCGACATGCCGGCGCGGGGCGCGCCATAGACCGCAAAGCCCGCTGAATCGGGGCCGCGGTCGCACATGGTGGCGAGCATTTCGGCGGTTAAGGCGCCAAGCTGCGGCTCGAGTGCCTTGTCTTTGATGAAGAGGCCGACGATCCCACACATGGCGGTTAATCTCCCGGAGTAAACGATGGCGAAATTAATAGCAGGACCGTGGCGCCGATTCAACTGTCACGCAAGTTATTTTCCTGAGAGGATACGTTGTTGCTGAAAATAATAATTTTAACGCCGTTCAGTAGTGCGTCGCCAAGTTTCATATTTCTGTCTTGCAAGCCGGTAAGCATCAGGTATCGCGAGGGCCCACACGAACAGGCCACCCGCCGCGCGCCCTATGAAAGATTGGTCTGGCGTTGTCGTGTGCCAACTCAAAAGCGCGAGCACGAGGGTGAAAAAGGCAAAGCCAAATCCGCGCTGTGGCTGACCCACGGCCACCTGCCCCATGCCTGGAAGAACGATCGCTAGAGCCAGCACCGCGTAGGGATGTATCGGGGCCTTGCCGCTCATGCTGCTTTGGCACCCGTCAATAAGGAGACTGCAGACTGTAACGCACTTAACGCTGCCAGCATCATCTGCAGATCATCGACGGGCACGCTGGTCGTGTCAAAACTCGCTTGACGCAGCAGCAGATGCTCTCCCCGCCGGCCCTCGGCAGCCTGGCGCACGATACGCAAGCCCTTGGGCGTGACCGCGACTTCCTTGACGAGAGGATCTGCCAGCAACTCCGAAAGCGGCTGGCCCAGCAAGTCGAGCAGGTCTTGCGCGCGGCCCCACTCCCCCCTCACCATCACCTCGTGTGGGAAACGTTTCGGCGGCTCCAAGCGATGCGGGAATTCCGGCGTGAGGGCGTAAAATTCATTGCCCGAGTAACGCACGAGGGCGCCAAAAGCCGGCAATGCCGCGTTGGGCGCCAGCAAGGTCACCGACATCCACAACTGCGGCAGCCGCCGCACGACCAAGGTGTCTGGAATGAGATCGACGTGAACTTTAAAGCCGCGAGAACTGCCGCGCAGCTTGGGGAAGCCGTCGCCGCCGTGCGACAAAGCGGGCTGCTCGAGAGCGGCGGCCGCATGGTCGAGGAGCGCGAACCGCGCCGCCCGCACCCGCTTGTGATCGCGGATCGCGGTTACGGCCACGACCAACCCGAAAAGCGCCAGCAGTGCGAGAAACAATGGCGTCACGAAAACCTCGATTGTCATTGAGACGCAGCTATGAAGTCAGCCCCCGCGACGTCATCAGATAAAATAGCATCTTCCAGCGGCGGAACCCACGTGGGGCCCGCCGCTGGAAGCGTTGATTTTTGCTTTAGTAACCGGCAGGCCGTGGCCACTGCATGGTGAACTGGTCACCACGGCGCACATACTGATACCGGTGGAAATGGAACCACAGCGACGCCACGATGTAGAACACCATCATGGCAATCAACTGCGTGCCATATCCGAGGAACACCGCGAAGTACGTGACCGCACACAGCACCAGCAGTACGATGGCCGGCAGCGGGTGAAACGGATGCACGTAACCGCGGTTGATCGATCCCAGCGGCCACTTGTTGCGGAACATGATCACGTTGAACGACATGAACGTGTAGCCCAACAGTCCCGACAGAATCGAGAACGTGATCACCTGATCGAGCGGCGCGAAGTAGGCAAACACCAGTGCCACCGGCACCAGGAAGACGATCGAGCGGAACGGCGTGCGATACTTGGGATGCACCGCACCGAACCACGACGGCAGATAACGGTCGCGGCCCATCGAGAACCAGGCGCGCGACGCGTCGTTGATGCAGCCGTTGGCCGACGCCAGCGTCGAGAAGATGGTGCCAATGAACAATAGCGTCATCAACGGCATGCTATCCATCAGCCGGGCGGCATCAAACAGCGGCGTGACGGCTTGGCCGAGATACTCCCACGGCATCATGCCCGCGCAGATGTACCAGGTCATGGTGGCCGCAAGCAGAAGCGTGATCATGCCGGTCATCGTGCCGAGCGGCAACGAACGAGCCGGAGAGCGCACTTCTTCAGCCGCCTGCGTCGTGCCTTCGATGCCGAGGTAATACCACAGACCGAAATGCAGAGACGCGATGACGCCGAGCCAGCCGTAGGGCAGGCCCGTCAGCAGTTCGGAATGCTTCAACACCGTGTTGTTCCACGGCGAGACCGCGAAAAACAGAATGATGATGGCGATGAAGGCAATCGCGGTGATGACGAGGTTGAACGTCAGGGTCGCGAACACGCCGCGATAGTTGAGCCAAGCCAGGAACAGGATGGTGAGCACGACAAAGGGTTTATCGTGGACACCCTCAAAGCCGGCCATGCCGCCGACCGTCTGCACGAGATAGCCGAGCGTAATCGCATTGGCAGCTTCGAGCATCGTGTAGGCGAAGACCAGGAACAGGC
>JAYSUN010000472.1:0-10351 GCA_043719045.1 Hyphomicrobiaceae bacterium
TGACGTGCCGACCTTGGCTGGTGGGTTAGGCGGGTAAGTTTTGAGCACGAGGCTCGCCCACATCAGCTGATCGTAAGATTTTCGAATATCCACATTTCTCGCACCAACGCGAAGGTCGGATTAGATGCCGATTCGTCGTCCTTAGTTGCGGCCCTTCCAACAAGCATTCCGATTTCAAAATCTCGAGGAACAACTCGATCTTTCAGTCCACCGCGTGCCAGCTGAGTTTTCTGACAGTGTCTGATACCGAACCGAAAAAATTCTGACCAGTCGTGCCGCTGACCGCGTGCCGGCCGGCTGGCGGTGACGCGTGTTTTCACGCGCTAACATGACAAGACCGGCGGCTGACGGCACCAGTGGCGGCGTCAAAACTTCCGCGCGCCGGTATGAGTGCTAGTGCACGAGCAGGTCGGTGACGAACGACCGCTGACCATTCGGCGGCAGGTCGTGGATGCTGGAAGCCGGTCTAGCCTGGACTTTGCGAGTGGGCGGTTAGCCATGACAGTGCCGATTTTCCGCTCGCTCCATAGGGCGAACCTCGGTTCCATAAGGCCTTTTTGGCTTTGTGTGGTGGTGAGACGGGCTGATCCGCAGCTGATGCTCCGCAATTTCTCTGCTCGGCCAACACGACCATGTATTGCTGTCGAGACTGTAACGCCGCAATCTCTTTGCTGGCGGTACCTTGGAAATCCATGCCGAACCAGAGGACGGGGATGAGAAATCCCGCAGCTCCTGCCGCAACATTCTGTGCGACTTTGATCCCTTCGTCGGCGGCAAGGTCTTTGACTTTCTGATTATTGCCGGCCACCTCAGCCATTATCGCCTGACAGTCCATGAACCGATCCTGAGGCTGAACAACGGCCACGAGCTGAGGTGCCCGACCAGCGCAACCACCAACAATAACAGCCCCCAAGAGTGAGCACTTGCTGCAACGACACGGACACCGCTGCAGACCTCACTTTGACACCAAGCCGGCAATTGCAAATGCGATGTCGCGCATCGCCGCTAGCCGCATTGCCGAATCCTCCCACGCGCCCTTGAACAGCAGCTTATGATCTGGTTGCAGTTTAACCGACGACTTGTGCTTGACGAGGTACGCAGCCAGCGCCTCAGGGTTGGCAAACTTCGCTTTGCGGAAAGCGATCACTGCCCCTTTGGCCCCGGCATCAATCTGCTGAATGCCGGCCACACGGCAGAAGCCTTTGATCTCCACAACATCCAACAGCGCGCGCACTTCGTCCGGTAGTTCGCCGAAGCGGTCGACCAGCTCAGCGGCAAACAAATCCAGATCCGCGCGGGTTGTCATTGTCGACAAGCGTCGATAGAGCCCAAGCCGCAATTGCAAATCGCTGACGTACGTTTCTGGAATGAGCACAGCAATGCCGAGCGAAATCTGTGGGCTCCACTGTTCCTGGGTTTCGCCGGTCATGTCGCTACCCTTAAGCTGATCGATGGCCTCTTCCAGCATCTGTTGATAAAGCTCAAAACCGACTTCGCGGATATGGCCCGACTGCTCGTCACCGAGCAGATTGCCGGCACCCCGAATATCCAGATCGTGAGAAGCTAACGAGAAGCCTGCCCCCAATGTGTCGAGTGACTGCAGGACTTTCAACCGCTTCTCAGCGCCATCCGTCAGCTTCTTTTTGGCAGCCGTGGTGAAATAAGCATACGCGCGCGTCTTTGACCGTCCAACGCGGCCGCGCAATTGATACAGCTGTGCCAAGCCGAACATATCCGCGCGATGGACGATCATCGTGTTGGCATTTGGAATATCGAGTCCACTTTCAACGATCGCCGTCGAGACGAGCACGTCATATTGGCCATCGTAAAAGGCCGTCATGATGTCTTCGAGTTCGGTCGCGTTCAGCTGCCCGTGCGCGCGCGCCAGCCGCAACTCCGGCGTCTGCTCGGTTAGGAATTCAACGACTTCATCAAGATCCGATAACCGTGGACAGACATAAAACGACTGTCCCCCGCGATAGCGTTCGCGCCGCAGAGCTTCACGGATGATGACTGGATCAAACGGTGAAATGTAAGTTCGCACCGCCAGACGGTCGACCGGCGGCGTCGTGATCAACGATAATTCACGAACCCCTGACAATGCCATCTGCAATGTCCGCGGGATCGGCGTCGCCGACAGCGTCAACACGTGCACATCCTCGCGCATCTGCTTCAGCCGCTCCTTGTGTGTCACGCCGAAATGCTGCTCCTCGTCGATCACAATCAAGCCCAACCGCGCAAACTCGATCTGCTTGCCGAGCAGCGCGTGAGTGCCGACGATGATATCGACCTGTCCGCTCTTAAGTTCGGCCTTGGCGTCCGCCAGTTCCTTCGGCGTCACCATGCGAGAGGCCTGCGCAATCCGGACCGGCAGCCCCTCAAATCGCGACTTGAACGTGCGGAAATGCTGCCGTGCCAGCAATGTTGTTGGCACAACCACCGCCACCTGATAGCCGCCCAATGCGGCCACCATCGCGGCTCGCAGCGCCACTTCAGTTTTACCAAATCCGACATCGCCGCAGATCAGACGGTCCATCGGCCTGCCCGAGGCCAAGTCATCCAACACCGCATTGATGCTGGCTTCCTGGTCTTCCGTCGGCTCATACGGGAAGCGCGCCACGAACTCATCATAGGCCCCGGTTGGCGGCAAGATTGGTGGCGCTTCGCGCAGCTGTCGCAAGGCTGCAATGCGGATCAGTTCCGTCGCGATCTGGCGTAAGCGTTGTTTTAGCTTCGCTTTCCGCGTCTGCCAAGAAGCGCCACCCAGCTTGTCCAACTGTGCGCCAGTTTCGTCTGAACCGAAGCGCGATAACAACTCGATATTCTCGACCGGCAAATACAGTTTGTCACCACCCGCATAGACCAACTCCAGACAGTCATGCGGCGCGCCCAGCGCCGTAATCGTCTTCAAGCCATCAAAGCGGCCAATACCATGGTCGGCGTGAACCACCAGATCGCTAACCGACAGTGTGGTCGCTTCCGAGATGACATCAGCGGCCTTACGAGCCTTGCGCTTCGGCCGCACCAACCGGTCACCGAGAATGTCTTGCTCGCTGATGACGCAAAGATCCGGCGCCTCAAAGCCGTGCTCCAGTCCGAGCACGCCAAGTGTCACGCAATCCCGCGGCAACGTCTCAGCCTCAAGCATCGTCTCGATTTTTTTGATCCTGCTAGCGTCGATGCCGTGGTCTTTCAGCAGTGTCGCAAGTCGCTCGCGGGCGCCTGGCGTCCAGGCTGCTACGACCAGGCGCTTCCCTGTTGCTTGAAAGCGGATGATATGATCACGCACGCTGTCAAACACCGAGCGCCCTTCGCCGTGGTTTTCGGTCGAGAAATTACGACCTGCGCGACCCGCAAACGATGTTACCGTGCCGCCGGAGGTCTCCGGCTGTTCAAACGGCGTAATCTGACGCACTGCGCGTTCTGCGACCAGTTGCTTCCATTCCCGCTCCGGCAAGAACAGCTTATCCGGCGGCAGCGGCTTGTAGGGTGCTGCTCCAAACTTCGAACTCTCAAGACCCTCGACACGCGACTGATAGTGGTCGCGCACCGTCTCCAGCCGGTCCGCGACGGCCTTATCGATCTGGTGATCAAAGCTCAACGTGGCTCCGGGGGCATAGTCAAACAGCGTCTCCATGCTGTCATGAAACAGCGGCAGCCAATGTTCGATACCTGGATACCGCTGTCCCGCGCTGATTGCCTGATACAGCGGGTCACCATCGTTTGCGGCCCCGAACTGCGCAACATAGCCGGTACGAAAGCGCCTCTCCGCCTCCTCGCCGAACGCCACTTCGCTGATCGGCATGAGCACCAGCTTCTGGACGATCTTGTCAGAGCGCTGCGTTTGCGCGTCGAAACTCTTGATGCTCTCCAGAGTGTCGCCAAAGAAGTCTAACCGCACCGGGCTCAATCGCCCTGGCGGAAATACATCCAGAATGCCGCCACGCACGGCAAATTCACCTGCCTCCAGCACCGTGCCGGTGCGAGTGAACCCACCTTGCGACAGACGCTGGATCAACTGGTTCATATCCAAGCGTTGGCCGGGGGCAATGGGTTTCAATGCGTTGCGCATGAACGCCCGCGGCGGCACCCGCTGCAACATCGCGTTCGCCGTCGTCAGCAAAATGGTCGGGTCCTTTCGCGACGTTGCCAGCGCCAGCCGCGACAACGTCGTAATCCGCCGCGCCATGATCTCCGAGTTAGGCCCGATCCGGTCATAGGGCACGGTGTCCCAGGCGGGCAAAGCCAGCGTCTTCACAGCCGGTGTAAAAAACGCCAGACCAGCAGCCAACGCCTCCAGCCTCCGGTCATCGCGCGCCACATGGACCAACAGCGGCGGCGTGCCTGCACGCGCTGCCTCAGCCAAGCACAACCGCCCGAGGACAAGCGCATCCATGCCTTCTGGCACGGCCGTGAGTGTATCAATGCGTCCCGCTGTGGCCGCCATTTTCAATGCTGCGGTCATCTCAACAGGACTTTTCGGTGAGGTCGTGGAAAGCGCGAATCTCGGCAATAATGGCGGCAAACACCGGATCTGCCGTGACCCCTGGCTTCATGAGCCAATTCTGCATGTCGGCATCAATCACCGTGATCAGTTGCTCAAAATGCGACAATGCGGCTGCGTCCATGTCCGGCAATTTCGCCGTGGCATAGCGGCCAAGCAGCCAATCCATTTCTTTAGTGCCCCGATGCTCCGCCCGGTACAGCGCGCGGCGGCGGCGCAAAGTCAGATCATCGGTCGCTGGGTCAGCGGCTGGCTGTTCGCTTGTCGTCATGGTGAAACGCCTCTGACCCCAGCATGGCAGATGCTAGGGGGCTTGGATCTGAGTTGGCGGCCTGTATAGACCTACGCAGCCCGACCTCCAAGTGGATCGCAGCTTTCCGCAAGTGGATATGTCAATAGACGAGCGGTCAACTGAACGGCGCGGTCAATACGCCCCATTCTCGGGGACAATAAGTGGCCTAAAGCCAAAAACGCTCGGGCTTGACGGATCCACCGACACGCGCACCGCGTGGACAAAATCTGCGCCCATCACTTGCATGCGCCACGCATTTGGAATGCGCTTGTAATCAACACCCTTGAGGCCTTCAACCTCGAAATCATGCTCGTCGCCATGGACCACCAACAACGGTTTGGCCAGCAACCGCGCGCCCCGATCAATGGTCTTCAATGTGTCGACAAAACCGGAGGCGGCGGGCAGCGCTGGAAACTTCTGCTTAATGTCGAAGAACGTCGCCTGCATGAACACGACCATCGCCTTGGCGCCTTGGTCACGGCCATATTTGAAGCTGTCGTCCAACCACGCCACGTTCGCTTTGTTGCGTTCGAAATACTCAGATGCGGCTTCCAGCTCCGAGGCCTCAAAGCCATTGTTCGAACCAACGACGTGCACAGCGACGAACAGTACGCCATTTTTCCAGAAGCGCTGATTCTCGACATATTTGCCATGCGCCGGCATGATCTTGGATTGCGTTTCAACCGGCATCGGCGTCTTGCCAAGGCTCATGCCTGGCGTCGGATAGAAGATTTCCCGCACCTTATCCAGGCGTTCGCGCGGATTGTAGCGCCCCGCGCGTTCACGCCCACAATCCGTCCACTCGTTATCACCAGGCGTATAGACCATCGGCTGTTCAAAACGCTGGAAGCGGCCATACATATTTTTGAAGTACTCGTCCGTGCACGGCTCTGAGCTCGATTTGATATCGCCGACATGCAGCGTGAACGCTGGCTTAATCACATTGATCGCTTCGATCAGACGATCGAACTTCGGGAAATCCTGTGGTGTCTTGTAGGGCATATCGCCAAGCGTCACGAACTCAAACGGTGCAAACGTCGGCGTTTGCGCCTGTGCAGAGGATGCAGCCACCCACAGGGCCAGGACTGCGACCGCGGTCAACACGCGACGCCCGAAGGTCAAGGCAGGCCTAAAAGCGAGGCACGGATAGGGCATAGCGTGGATCTCTGCGCGGAGCTGGGAGTTCGGGATTCGCGCCAAAAGGCTTTGCACGTTAACAGAGACTTGACGGCATGCAAGCCGCGAGCCTGCTGTCATCTAAAACGCTAATCGCGACCAAAACGACCATTATGCAAGCAATGCCCGTGTTGCAGCCGAAACGTCACTTTGGCGCATCAGGCTTTCGCCGACTAAAAATGTCGCGACATCGACTTTTGCCAAACGCACGATGTCCGCAGGCGTAAATATCCCACTTTCCCCGATCACGATGCGATCCTTTGGCACATGTGGGGCGAGTCGCTCCGTCGTCTCCAACGTGACGTCAAAAGTTTTGAGGTTGCGGTTGTTGATGCCGATCAGACGGCACGGCAGGTTCAGCGCTCGATCCAACTCCGGCGCATCATGCACCTCCACAATCGCATCCATGCCCCAATCATCGGCAGCTTTGGCAAGGCTCAACGCCGTCACATCATCCACCTCGGCCATAATGATCAGGATGCAATCCGCGCCCCACGCACGAGCTTCAACCACTTGATAGGGGTCGATCATGAAATCTTTGCGCAGAACCGGCAATTCACAAGCTGCGCGTGCCGTCCGTAAATCTGCAGCCGATCCCTGAAAATAATCCACGTCGGTCAAGATCGAGAGACACGCAGCGCCACCGAACGCATATGCTTGTGCCAGAGTCAGTGGATCAAAATCGGCGCGGATCAGCCCCTTCGACGGCGACGCCTTTTTTATCTCAGCAATCAGTGCTGGCTTGCCGGCAGCGTGTTTGGCTGCAAGTGCAGCAGAAAACGGCCGCACAGGCCCACCTGCCCGGGCTTGTGCCTGCAATTGTGCCAACGGTACAGCAGCCTTTGCGGCTGACACTTCGCGCTGCTTCGTCGCGGTGATTTTGGCGAGAATGTCGATCATCTCAGTTGTATAATTCGAAAACTCAGGAAAATCGATATCCCAATTCATCGATAAACATAACCATAAAGGGACCCATTGCACTTGATTCTCACCTCCGTGGCGTCCCCGCCCGACTGCACGTCCTTCAGCCACATCCGGCCATGCACATCGATGCCCCGGAAATCAGTGCTGTCCAAAAATTCTGTCCCATCGAACCACAACCCACCATGGCATGTGGTCCGAGCAAAATTGGCCGCATGCTGAAACCTTGACTTCGCAAACGAGAGATTGCCAAACGCGGCGACATCATTGAACCATGCGGAACGCGCGAATTCCGCCCCGTCAAACGACCCGACACCGCGAAACTCGCAGGCCGAAAAACAAACCTCTCCCGAGAATTCAGCTCCGTCAAACCGAGCGTCGGAGTCAAACACGCAGTTGTCGAAACGGACATCACCTGAAAAACAACATTCCCGGAACCAAGCCTGCCCACAAAAAATCGCGCTACGACAGTCGACCTTGTCTGCAAACGTCGTTCCCGAAAAATCCACGTTGCCGATGCTGGCCTGTGACAGATCGAGCACTTCAGTGACCGAATGCTGGCGCACATCAACGGTATGACCAAGGATGATCGGTTGCGTCGCGTGTGACCGGATCAATGCGGCCTTCATGTGAGCTTACTCCGCGCGGATCTTGCCACGGAAACAGCCCACGCATCATACCCGTAGACCCAATCAGCGTTACTCCCCTCACGCAGCCAGGCGTTGCCGCGCGACCCAATTTGAATCCGTGCTGTGCGCTCTTGCCTGATGGACTCGTAGACCTGCAGCGCTTTCGGCACGTCATCTGACACAACCTCAGTCAAACATCGTGCCAACACCACCGCATCCTCAATCGCCTGACACGCTCCTTGCGCCATAAATGGCATCATCGGGTGGCAGGCATCACCCAGCAGCGTCACATGCCCCGACGACCACTGTGCCAACGGTTCTCGAATATACAGAGCCGACGCCATCATGCTATCGCATGCGGCTAACAGAGCGCGACCTTCGATGTGGAACGCGTCATACAGCGGGCGGATGGTTCCAAGATCACCGGGCCGGGTCCACGACTCGTGCCGCCAGTCCTCTTGTGCGGCAGTCGCAAAAACAAAAGTTTCACTCCCTCGATTGAGCGGAAAGGTCACGATTTGTGACGTTGGGTCTGGTCCCCACCACTTCGTAAATGCATCAAGATTGGGCACAGCCAATCGCGCCCTTGGTACGACCGCACGATAGGCGACGACGCCGGTGAACTGAGCCGATTCTGGTCCAAACAATGCTGTGCGAATTATCGAATGGATGCCGTCCGCTCCAATGACCATATCAAAGGTTTCGCTAGTGCCATCTGCGAACGAGATACTTGGGCACTGTTGTGTCGCAGTACATCCGGTGACGCGGTGACCATGGCGCACCACGCCGTCCGGCAGGCCACTTTCCAGTGCCGTCAAAACATCAGCACGGTGGATCGTCAGTTGTGGCGCGCCATAGGTCTTGATCGCGGTTTCCGCCATCTCAATGGTCGACGTGATCTGCCCGGTATCCCACAGTCGACTAATCCGATGAGTTGGCTGAGCGGCCGTCTGGCGAATCGCGTCGCCAACGCCGAGCCCGTCGAGCGCTAGTACCGCATTTGGCGTCAAATTCACATCCGCACCAACTCGACCAAACAGCGCAGCCTGTTCAAACACAGTGACGTTGTGGTCAAACTTCAGCAAAGCAATCGCCGCTGCCAAGCCACCAATGCCGCCGCCAACAATAGCTATCTTCATGATTCGGTGTCCGCAACGGTTGCCGCAGCCCACGGATGTGGGCCATTGAACAGATCCAGATAAAACGACTTCTGTTGTTGATATGCCCGGATGCCCTCGCGCCCCTTGTCACGACCCAAACCGTTTTCCCTGGAACCACCAAACGGCGTCGCAATGAAGAACTGCTTGGATATATTGATCCACACAGCGCCGGTGTCGAGCCCGCGGCCGATGCTCCAAGCATTGGTGACATCGCGCGTCCAGAACTCAGCCGCAAGACCATAAACCGATTCATTTACTTGCGAGATTAGATCCTCATCATTGTCAAACAGTAAGATGGCGAAGACGGGATCAAACACCTCGTCCTGGCAAAGCCGCGATGCGTTCGACAGCCCTGCAACGACTGTCGGCAGATCGTAGAAACCGTGGATCTTCGCATCGCCCGACGGCCGCGCCCCGACCCCGCCGCCGTTCACCCGCGATATACAACCGAGCATCACGAAGTCCGTGCTTGAAAGTCGTCATGTGCGCGCGCCACCTGCAGCACCCGCTGGTGGTCCACCGAACGACTGCGCAAACGGGCCGATCGCTATCATGTCGACTTCAAGCATCACTGGACCCGGAGCCGCAATCGCTTGGTCCAGAACCTCTGCAAAATCTTCAACACGACGAACCATCCGATGTGCCAGTCCCATCGACGCAGCCAACCCGGAAAACGTTGGCATCTTAGGCGTCGAGTAGTGCCGGCGGCTTTCATACTGTGCATCTTGAATGTTCTGGATAACGCCGTACGCCTGATCATTCATCAGCACTAAAACCAACGGCGCATTTTCTTCTACGGCCGTCATCAACTCACCGACACAAAGCATCGCGCCGCCATCACCGGTCAACGCGATCGCTTTCGCCTTCTCACCAGCCAGCGCTGCACCAATGGCCATCGGAATGCCTTGGCCGATGCCGCCACCAACGGCGTGCACGCCCAGATGGGGGCCCGCAATCTGCACATAGCGATTGCCAAATGTCGAATTTGAGATTGTCACATCCCGAACCCATGGATGCCGACCCTCGGAGACCCGCGCCAGCAAAGTGTCGGCGATGACCTGATACGGACCGAGCGTCTGACGCAGAGCGCCCTCACTTTGTGCCCTCGATACGGCAACATCATACGCCAGCTGCGGATCTGGCTGCCACGATGTGGGTAATCGCTCAACGAGTCCTTCCAGCACGGTCTTGCAATCCCCAGGCACAAAAAAATGTGTCGGATAATTTCGCCCAGATTGGCTCGGGTCCGCATCAACCTGATACAGTGGCCACGGCAGCGGCATATCATTGTTGCGTGTTTCATTGCCGCGCAACCGCGAGCCAAACACGATCATCAAGTCCGACTTCGCATAAATTCGGCTGGCCTCCGGCGTCATGTTGAATGCGCCGAGCGACGACTTGTGTCCTTCGGGCACCGTGCCTCGCCCATTCGTCGATGTGACGATGCCGATGCCGCGATCAGCAAGGGTTGTTGCTGCGACATGCCCATCGCGCGCCCCGCCACCGAGCCATAACATGGGCCGCTTCGATGCAACGATGGCTTCAACGAGCCGATCAATGTGTGTGGCATCAACCGGCAATCGCGGGATCTTCGGCGGTGCAAAAGACGCGGGCCACACACACAATTCACGCTGTACGTCGATCGGAACTTCGAGCGCCACCGGCCCGG
>JAYSUN010000473.1:0-10345 GCA_043719045.1 Hyphomicrobiaceae bacterium
CTTGAGGCCCGCTCCACGTATCCGGACGCAACGATCCTGACCAGCACCGGCCGCACCGGCATCATGGCCTCCATCGACCGTCTCTACTCAGCCGTGGAGACGCCACACATTTTTCACTTGGAAGACGATTGGGCCTTTGACGGGCCTGTTGATTGGTCAGCCGCACTATCGCTGCTTGCCGCCAAGCCAAATGTTGCCAATGTCTGCGTCCGCGCCATCGCCGAGATCAAAGAAAAATATCGCCTGCGCTCGGACTTGGTTACGCACGCTGGCGCCGAGTTTCGCATCATGCATGCCAACGCCCACCCCGAATACTATGCGTGGTCGCCCAATCCTGGATTGATCACGCTCGAACTTTATCAACGTTTCGCTCCGTTCGCGCGCGTCAACCCAGATCGCATGTCCGGCGTGATGAAAGAGGCATCGCTGACCCAGGCCTTTCTATTGCCAGGCGTCGCACGGCATATCGGTTATGGTCGCAACGTGGTTGATCCGACGATGCCCGCGCGGCCGAAATCGCGTCCCGCCAAATGGTTGCGGGCGATCAAGAAAAAACTCTACTACGCTGGTTTCCGCAAAGAGCCATTTTGAGTGCGATCAGAGATGTCTGTCATTCCCAGCCCAATTCCGCTGACAGTGCTGATTCGAACCCTCAACGAGGCCGACCGGATCGAGGCCACGTTGCACTCAGTCGCCGCGTTGGGCGCCGAAGTCGTCGTCATTGATGCCGGCTCCAATGATGAAACCGTAAAGCGCGCTGAAACGTTAGGCGCACGCGTGGTTGTCAACCCATGGCCGGGCTTTGGGCCGCAACGCTATTTTGGCGAGTCGCAGTGCCGTAACAATTTCATTTTCTCGCTCGATGCCGACGAGATTGTCACGCCGGCCATGACCGAGGAGATCCGCGCGCATTTTCTCAGGGGGACACCGCCGCGGCTCATGATTGTGCGCAAAGCCGTCGTATTTCCTCACCGCGCCAAACCGACGCCGTGGGCATTCTGTCATGAGCAGGTGCTCATCTATGACCGCCGAATCGCACGCACGGGACCCAATCCCAATTGGGACAAGCTGGACGTGACTGTCGACGAAAAGCCTGTCACGATCCGCAATCCGCTGTGGCATTATTCGTTCCGCGACTGGAACCACATGATCGCCAAGGCTAACTACGTGGCAAAACTGGCGGCCGATACGCAACCAACGCGTTCGCGCTTCAGCCTTTGGCTGCGTGTGATCTTTGAATTTCCGATGACTTTCTTGAAGTTTTATTTTCTGCGCCGATACTTTCTCGGCGGTGTCGATGGTTTTACCACTGCCGTCCTGACGGCATTCGGTCGGTTCGCGCGCGTCGCCATGATGCTCGAACGCAAGGACCACGGACCGCCCAAGGCGTAACTGTTCACTGTTGTGATACTGAACCGGAATACTTCTGACCGGACTTGCCGCTGACCGCGTGCCGGCCGGCTCGCGGTGACGCGTGTCGGCACGCGCAAGAAGGAAAAATCCGTCGCCTGACGTCACCAGCGGCTGGGTCAAAACGTCCGCGCTTAAAGTGAGAAGCTGGTTCCGCAGCCGCAAGCCGCAACTGCTTTCGGATTGTTGATCTTGAACATGGCCCCGATCAAGTCATCAACGAAGTCAATTTCGGATCCGGCCATGTATTCCAGCGAAACCGGGTCGATCAGGACCTGGGCGCCTGCGCGCTCCAGCACCACGTCGTCCGCCTGGCGTGCCTGCGTCAGGTCGAATTTGTACTGAAAGCCCGAGCATCCACCGCCTTCGACGGAAATCCGCAAGGCCGTCTGCGCGCCCTCTCCGGCTGCGATTTCGGCAATCCGCACGGCTGCGCGTTCGGTTAACGTGACCGATAAAGGCTTGGCGTCGAGGGTCGTGGTCATGGCATTCGAGTCCCGATAACAGGCGGCCACCGCCACCTGAGGCGATACCTTATCACATAGGAAGCCCAGGCTAAATGTCAAACTGCCGTCTCCGGTTACTCTGACCGCAAATGCGGGACTGGCCGAGCGCCCAGTACACGCCACGTGCCAAACCCGCCGAACAGACCGACCATCAACAGCGCGAGGCCAAGCGCCTGGGCAATCGCCCATGGCGACAGCACGAACGCGATATCCATCACCCTTTTGACGGTGATGTAAGCGGCGATGCTCCCGATGATGACAGCGATCAATGCGGTGAACGCCGCCAACAGACCGTACTCGACGGCATGGGCGGTCAAGATCCGTCGCCGGGTCGCACCAAGGGCCTTCAGAATGACCGCTTGTTTAATGCGGCGGCGTTGGGCTGTGGCAAGTGCACCGGCCAGCACGAGTGCTCCAGCGACAAGCGTGATGGAGCCCGCCGCGCGAACAGCGGTCATGATGCGCCCAAAGACGACATTGAACTGGTTGATCGCGTCTTTGACGCGGATGGCTGTTGTGGCCGGAAAAGTCTTGCCGATCTCGCGTGCGACGGCAGCTTCTGCGGCGAGCGGCGCATCTCGCGGTAGTGTTACCGTCGCCAGCACATTGTGTGGCGCGCCAAGCAGCGTGTTGGGGCTGAACACCATGACGAAGTTGAGGGCGAGAGATTCCCATTTCACGTCGCGCAGGTTGGCAACACGGGCGACGACGTTGCGACCCAGGACGTTGACCGTAACGCTGTCGCCAACTCTGAGGTTCAGGCCGTTGGCCAATTCGCGTTCAAACGAAACCAGAGGTGGGCCCGCATAATTAGCGTCCCACCAAGTGCCGGATTTGACCGTCGATCCGTCTGGCACGGTTTCCGAATAGGACAAGCCCCGATCGCCATTCAGAACCCACTGATGCTCTGGCTTCAGTTTCAGCTGCTCAGACGGCACGTCGTTGATCTTGACGATGCGGCCACGGAGCATTGGCGCCGTGTGGATTTCAGCCTTCGGCTGTAACTTCAAGATCAAGCTTTCAAAGCCTGGCACCTCGGACTTCTTGATATCGAGCACAAAATAATTCGGGCTCGTTTCGGGGATGCGTCCAGCCAACTCGCTAGTGATGGCGCGATCAACCAGTGTGACAGCAACCAGCAGGGACAAGCCCGTTCCAAGCGACAGGACAACGGAACGCGCCAAACCGCCGGGGGCACCAATGTTGCCGATCGCGATGGCAAACTCCGGCCTGCGCGGGCGTTTTAGCATCCGTGCCAGGCGCTCGGCCAAAATCCCGAGACTGAGGAAGGCCGCGAGCACGGCAACGACCGCGAGGCAGAAGTATGCGGCTAGTTTTTTTGCCTCAGCACCGATGATGGCGAGGCCAAAGAGCAGTGCGATGGTAACGCCGAGTGCGACCAGAATTGCAGCTCGCGGGCGCACCGATTCTGGTGCCACATCGTCGCGGAACAAAGCTGTGGCACGCACCTGTTCGGCGCGTCCGAGCGGCCAGAGCGTGAAGGCGAGTGCAACCAATAAGCCGTACAACGCCGCACTGATGAGACTCATTGGGCGAATGGTCAGATCGGCTTTGATCGGCAGCGAGTCGCCGAAAGCTACGCCGACGGCCAGCGGGATCAACATGCCTAGGGTGAGGCCAATGATCACGCCGATGCCCGCGATCATCATGACTTGTGCAAGATGCAACTGAAAGATGGTCCGCGAAGTCGCACCTACCGCCTTCAATGTGGCGATGATGGGCCGGCGTCGGTCAATGTAGGTCGAGACCGCATTGGCAACGCCAACGCCACCAACCAACAATGATGTGAGCCCCAGGAGCGTCAAAAACTGCCGCAGGCGTTCCAGTGTGCGGGTAACCGTTGGCGACGGGTCACGGCGGTCGCGAATGGTGAAACCACCTTCGGGCAGTGCCGTTTTGACCTGCTCAGCAAACTTCGGTAGCCCGTCCGAGGCTGCCAGCGACAGGTCTTTCAGCGTAATCGCGTAGCGCCACGACACAAGGCTGCCAGCATCGATCAAACTGGTTTTTTCAAGAGCTGACGTGGCGATGAAAACACGCGGGCCGACGCTCAACCGGTCAGCCAGCTTATCGGGCTCAGCTTCAATGGTGGCGCGAACGACATGCTCCGTGGCACCAAGCGTCAGTGTGTCGCCAATCTTCAGATTGAGCCGATCCAGGATGATGGGATCAACGACGACGCCCGTGCCACTCAGTAACGCAGATGCTGGCGTCGCGCCGCCGGAAAACTTGATCGCGCCGACCAGTGGATAAGCCGCGTCGATGCCTTTGATCTCGACTAGAACTTGCTCGTTTTGGTCAAGACGCCTTGCCATCGCCCGAACTGTGGCGACCTCACTGGTGCGACCTTGGCGATCAATCCAAGCGCGGTCCGCGGGCTCGGCGCGCTTGTGCGGGCGCGCCAGAGTGACATCACCGCCGAGCAAAGTTGCGCCCTGGCGTTCAAAGCTTGACCGAAGGGCGTCGCCGAGCGCCCCAACGCCCGAAATGACTGCGACGCCAAGAGCAATACAGGCAATGAAAACGTAAAATCCGCTCAGTCCACCGCGGAACTCTCGCAGCGCCAACCGCAAGGGCATCGGCAACGTGGCTGTGAAACCACGCTTGGCAACTGCGGCGGATTTGTCGAACACGTCGGTGGTCATGCAGCGGCCTTTGCAGGGTCTTGGATGCGGCCGTCACGCATCCGGATGATGCGCTTGCAGCGAGCGGCGAGCGATTGATCGTGAGTGACCAGGACCAGCGTGGTTTGGCGTTTCTCATGCAGGCCGAACAGTAGATCCGTCACCGCCGTCCCCGTGCTGGCATCAAGATTTCCGGTTGGTTCATCAGCAAATAGGATTTTGGGCTTTGGCACCAGCGCGCGCGCCAGTGCCACACGCTGTTGTTCACCGCCTGAGAGCTGCGCTGGAAAATGTTCCATCCGGTGGCTCAGCCCCACTTCGCCGAGCAGCACTGTGGCGCGCTCGAAGGCATCCGGCTGATCGGCAAGCTCGAGCGGCAATGCGACGTTTTCAAGTGCTGTCATGGTCGTAACCAAGTGGAAAGATTGGAAGACGATGCCGATGTCACGACCCCGAGCCAGTGCGAGACCATCTTCACTGAGGCTGTTGAAGTCGTGGCCGGCGACATGCACTTGCCCCACCGTTGCTCTTTCAAGCCCGGCCATGATCATCAGCAACGAACTCTTGCCTGACCCACTCGGGCCAACAATGGCGACGGATTCGCCCGGCGCAATATTGAGCTGTATGGCGCGTAATATCTCAACGGGGCCAGCTCGGCTGTCCAGTGTCAAGCAGACGTCAGTCAGCGCAATAACGGGGGCAGTGGCGGACATCTAGGATCCTGAGTTGGCGGCGATAGGTGTAGTACGGCAGGACAACGAAATTGGGTTTATTCGAGGCGGCCGCAGTGCGCGTCGCTGTCGGTTGGGGATAACGCGGGCGCCGCAGAGTTGCCACCGAACCGGCAGTCATCATGCACGGGCAACAGATGGGGTCTTGTTGATCATCCGGCAATAGCCCGTCCATGCCGGACCGCAATGTCAGATCACAATTTCGTCAGGCACAATCAGAATAATCTTTGCGATCGGACCGCTTGCCGTCATTTGCATTCGGCCCGATCACTTGAAAATTCGATCACCGTTCTGGTCGATGATTTGCTTCGCCTTAGTGATTGAAAAAGTGGCGGCCTCATCCCGGCTGGCAAAACGATCCGCACGGATAAATTTGTGTTCTTGGCGTGCGCCGTTGATCTCTTTCGAGATCACGCCCGCTACCTGATATTGACCATCCGCTGGATAGGGGGCGGCCTCTACGAGATAACCGTTGTAGTTTTCATGCGCGGCTGGCGTGGCCGCTGTTTCAGAGCCACCGCCAAACAAGGTTTTCCAGAGTGACATAGGCGAACTCGCACACTTTGAATTTGAATTTAGGCAGGCGTTGCTACTCTTAGACGATCCGCCCGATTAAACCAACTTGCGGATTTCAGCCTTGAACGCATCTGCAAGTTCGGGGCGGGCGAGGCCATAAGCAACGTTCGCCGTGAGGAAGCCGATCTTTGAGCCGGTATCATAGATTGCGCCGTCGAAGCGGACCGCGTGGAACGGCTGTTTCGGGTCGGCCGCCATTTTGATCATCGCATCGGTCAACTGGATTTCGTTGCCGGTGCCCTTTTCTTGACCCGCGAGGATGCGGAAGATTTCGGGCTGCAAAATGTATCGGCCCGTGATGTGTAGGTTCGACGGTGCCGTCCCGCGGGGTGGCTTTTCAACCATCGACGTAATGCGCGAAACTTTGGCCCGAGCGTCTGTCACGCCGCAGATACCGTAATTCTGGGTCTGATCGTCAGGCACAGGCTGCACGGCAATATGGTTGCCGCCATGCTGATTGTAAGCGGCGAGCATTTCAGTCAGGCACGGCGTGCTTGCGTGATGCAGCATGTCCGGCAGCAGCAGTGCAAACGGCTCGTCACCAACGATGTCGCGTGCGCACCAGACGGCATGACCAAGTCCGAGTGGGGCTTGTTGACGTGTAAAGCTGGTCTGCCCTGCACCTGGCAGATCGCGTCTCAATGCATTCAGATCCGCCGTCCGGTTGCGGCCTTCCAGTGTCTTCTCCAATTCATAAGCGACGTCGAAATGGTCTTCGATAATCGCCTTGTTGCGCCCGGTGATGAAGATGAAATGTTCGATGCCGGCAGCCCGCGCCTCATCCACGACGTGCTGGATGACCGGGCGGTCGACAACCGTCAACATTTCCTTCGGCACGGCCTTGGTCGCGGGTAGAAACCGCGTGCCAAGTCCTGCCACGGGAAACACCGCTTTGCGGATTTTGCGTCGGCTCGAAGACATGTCGGCTCCTGATAGGTCGGCTCTGAACGGCAAATGGCACCGGTCACGCCACGTGTCGGACGATTGCGTCGTTAATGCGAGGCATTCATGCAATCGCCTGCGGCATGATTGGCGGTCTGCTATCAATGAAGGCGCGCGCCCACAAGATGAAACCGACGTGGCCAACGATAGAGACTGCCGCCAGCACTTTGATTGCGGACCCAAGACCCGCGAGCACCAGGGTCGTCGCGAACAGGGCCAGTAGTCCGGTGGTAAAGACTGTCGCGCCGATCAGTTCACGTTGCGTTTCACCGCTTGCGCGCAGTAGTTGGCCGGTTGCGTCAAAAAAAGGCCGGGCGATGCCGGAGACACAGATCATCGCGACCATCGGTGCAGCGAAAGTCCAGCGCTCACCAAAAATGATTGGCACATAAACCAACGCCAACACGGCTTGAACGGCGATAATGATCGAGATCGGCAGCACGGTCGTCTTTTGAGCGGCGTCGAAGCGATCGATCAATGCCCGGCGCGTGAGACCGGCTTCGGCGAGGTGCGGGTACAAGGAGGCGGACAATGCGGCACTGAGCGTCAGTGACAGACCCAGACCCGCGTTGAACGCAAAAGTATAGACACCGAGTGCTTCGACGCCGAGAACGCCGCCGACCAGAACCTTGTCGAGATGCAAACGGAGGGCCGCCAGAATTTCGGTGCCAAGCACGGGTAGCGCGTAGGCTTTCACCTCGGATAAGGGGGTGACCAGCGCTGCGCGCGGTATGCTGAAGGGCTCCGCCCGCCACATCAGATAAACGTACAACGGTGTGGTCAGCAGCTTCGGTAGCACGACAGCCCAGGCACCAAATCCCGCGATGGCAAGCCCCGCCGTCAAGGCATTGTCCAGCAGCACTTGAGCCGCATTGATGCCGGCAATAGACTTCATCCGGTTGGAACGCAGGATGCGCCAATAGCTCACCTCGGTCAGAGGCAGGGCGAGATAACTCAACGCGAGGACTGCAAGCATTGCAAACACGTCAGGCCGCGACATCAAGCTAGAGATGACGCTGGCCAGCGTCAGCTGCAGCACAATCATCGCAGTCACTGTCACAAAGCTTGTGCGCCAAGCAGTCGCGGATGCAGCCTCCAACGTCTCGGGAGTTGCTCGGACGATCATCTGACCAACGCCATTGCTGGCGAGGACCCGGACGAGTTCGAAGCACGTCAAGGCAACTGCGGCAATGCCGAAGTCCTGGGGGAACAGCATCCGGGCGAGAATGACTGTGGTCACCAAACGCGACAACCTGACCACCAATTCGCTGAGTCCATACCAACCGAGATTGCGCACCAGGCGCTCGCCGGCACGCGCACGCAGCCAAGCCTTGATGGTCTCGATCTGTGTCGGTTGCAACGCCACGTCAGCTCTCACTCTCGACTGTCAGACGCGCAAGCGTGGTTTCAAACTCATCAAGCCCGTGACGCTGTGTGCGCACGTTTCATAGAGCCCCCGCGGCAAGAGGCGTACGCCGTGCGCAGCCAGCAGTGTCACCACGGTTTGCCGTGGTTCTTCCCGCACCATGACGGGATGCAGCCACAAGGCTTGATGGATCAGTTTGGCAGCCAGCGTCCGATCTGCTGATTTGACCGCGCGACGGGCGAGATAGCGCAGCTGATAAGCCTCGGCGCGGCGGCCGTGAGCCAGTTCGATGTCGGGTGCATAGTCACGCACCTTTGCGCGGAAACGTCGCCATGTAGCGAGCTGCTTTTCGACATTTGCCGACAGGCCGCTGTCCGTGATGCGGTAGTCCGTAAGTGGCTTGCTGACAGCAGCAAACAGCCACGGCGTGGTTGCCGCGATGCGCATCCAGCACTCGATGTCCTCAGACTGGCGGAAGCTCTCATCAAACCAACACGTCCGCTCGCGTGCGGCGTCATGAAAAGCAATTGCGTCCAATGCCGACCGCCGAACGACAGGCGTCGAGCCATTGCCGACGGGGTTTCGGCAGAACAACTCGGGAGCATTGATGACGCGCCCCTCGGGGAACTGCAAGCTCCCGAAAACTTTGCCGTGTTCGTCGATCAAGCGCGAATGGGAGAAGCTGACGCCGACATCGGGGCAAGCCCTGAGATGCGCGATATGGCTCGCCAATTTTTCTGGGTGCCACAGATCATCTGCATCCAGGAACGCAATCATAGCAGTTCGTGCTTCACGAATGCCAGTGTTGCGGGCACCAGCAAGGCCGCGATTTTCTTGGGGTATGACGCGAATGCGAGAGTCATCAAAGCCTCGCGCAATCGTCGGGCCTTTGTCTATTGATCCGTCGTCAACAATGAGCAATTCGAAGTCAGCGAAGGTTTGTGCGAGCACGGATTGTATCGCGGCGCCAATGTAACGCTCAGTCTGATAAAGTGGAATGATGACACTCACAGCAGGCAGTGTGAAACTGATGGTGTCTGCTGCGGTCATTGTGTGGGGCGGCCTCCAAATGGGTCTCGTTTCAGAAGGTGTAACAACAGCCGCTGCGTGGTCAGGTGTCATGGCGCACGCGGTGTTTTGGTTAGCGTTGCGATCCGGACTGCATCAGTCAATCGCTGAACTCCGGCGCCCAGGTCGACCGGGATCAAAGCTGGCACACATGCAGTGAGCAGGGTCCCGAGATACGATCTGGGAGACTGCCAGAACAACTCGGGAGACCGCCTCAATGCAGCAACAATGTAGCCACGAGCGACGCGACGCGGGAGGTTGAGGCGCAAGGCTTGGCGCGCAAGATACTGATCCTCAGTTGACAACGCTGCATTGCGTTCGCGGTTGACCAACTCCGGTGCTCGTCGTGCGAGACTGTTGAGCATCGCCACGTAACCAGCGCGCATGCCGGCAAGATCGGAGGCGAGACCGGTGGCAACGGTCCGATAGCTGACGATCGACTGGCGCGTGCCCTCGATGAAGACGCCGGCCAAAGCCGCCCGAACCAGCCATTCCTGGTCTTCGCAGCGACGCAGCGTCGTATCAAAGAGGCCGACGCCGCGAAAAACCTCCCGGCGGACAACCCATGTCGAACACGTTGTCGTTGGATTGCTGCGCAGGAAGTTGTGAAGCGCGAGCCGGCTGAGCTGAGGGCGCGCCGATCCGGTCACGATGCCCGTCGCATCGATGAATTCAGCCGCTGAAAACGAAACCCCCAGGTGCGGCTGCAACCTGAGCCGATCCAGATGGACGGCGAGATGATCGGGCGGCCACAGGTCGTCAGCATCGAGGCATGCGATCACGGGCGCCCGGGCAATGAGGACGCCTGCGTTGCGCGCGGCTGAAACACCCTGATTGATCTGAAACAGGCAGCGCAGTCGTCCATCCTGAGCGGCTAGCCGCCTGAGCACGTCGCGCGTGCCATCGGTCGAGCCGTCGTCAACGACGATGATTTCAATGTTCTGGACTGACTGCGCGAAGGCCGAACGCAAAGTTGTTTCGAGTGTCGTGACACAATTGTATGCCGGCACGATAACTGTGCATGCCGGTCGAGTTTGATCGTCAGGTGCCATTGGTTTCCGGTCGTATCAAAACATCCAGCCAATTCTCAACGCCTAGTTT
>JAYSUN010000474.1:0-3617 GCA_043719045.1 Hyphomicrobiaceae bacterium
TCTGCATGGGATGATCGAGCATTTTGACAAGGTGGCCAACGCAATGCCGCTGGGCAGCCAGACCAGCGTGAGGCTCGAGTTGGCATAGGGCAGCGAAAAGCCCATTTGCCGGTGGCCCCGGGACCGCTGCCAAACCGACGCCAACGATTGTCAAGACCTCGGCGCGCACCAGGCCAGAAATTGTCGCGGGCCGGCGCCCGACCTGTGACCCGCTGCCCGCTCGCGTCAAGCGCGTGAACCTGAATGACGCGCTTTGCCAGATCAGCGCCAACTCGTGTAATCTTGCCTTTTTGGACTTCTCCTTTCAAAGGTTGAGGGTTGACTTCCAGACACCAATCCTGGCACTTGGTGCCCTTACCCGGACGTGGGAAGTCTTTCGCATTCCCAACCAGCGGACAAACCCCGGAAAGCCGGTGGCTGCCGCTCATGGGGAACCAGGCGGGCACAAATCTGAGGCCGGTGTCATCGTCGATAGTCGTCCCAGTGGCCTCTAACACCGCAAGGAGAATGATCATGGCAAGTTTTCTGCTCATACGGCACAAAGTACGCGACTTCTCGGAATGGAAGCACGGGTATGACGCTCATCTTTCGAAGCGCATCGAGGCGGGCCTCACTGAAAAGCACCTGCTTCGGGGCGCTAGCGACTCCAATGAAGTCGTCATTCTTTTTGAGGCAAAGGATACTGGCCGCGCGAAAGCGTTTGTCGAGTCCGCCGATCTGCGAGAGGTGATGCAGAAGGTCGGCGTTCTGGACAAGCCGGACATCTACTTTCTCAATAGCTGAAGGCATTACATTCCTGCGGCGCCCTTCGGGGGATTTTCGGCCTTGGCCTGATTGCCCTACTAACTCAAACGCTCAGGCCTGCCAACGCGCCACCATCCACGCCTGCTATTCACGCCCAATCATGAATTTCTCCGACGACAAACATCTCGATGTATGCCAAAACATCGAGGCTGGACTCAAACATCAATACGACATCAATCCACGATTGACGGACTCGATGTGCGCCTTTGCCATCGACAACGCCAAGACCGCCACCAGGAAACATTTTGGCTATGCCCAGAACGAGAACGTCACAGGCGCAAAGGATGCACAGGGCGTCATTGACTGGTGCGTGGCCGTTGGCCTTGAGCGCATTGCCAGGGTCAACGACCTTACTCTCAAGGAATACGTCGCCTGCCTCGAAAAGGTAAAGCGATCAGTAGCCCGACACGCTGGGGATGGAAGCAGAAGCTACTTCGAGTTCATCAAGAACTTCCTGCCGTAGCAATCTGCGTCAGCAGGCGAGTTGCGTGATATGGCGCCGCCGCCCGGCAACCGGCTGGAAGCCCTGAGCGGCAAGCGCCAAGGGGCCTGCAAAGCACCTGCGACGTGCAGTGTGCGGACGACGTGGCGGGCCGGATCATTGCGCGTATCCAGCCATGGCAAGGGACTATTGAGCATGGGACACTGGCCAACCAGGCGCTGCACCGGACGGCTTTGCCGCTGGTTCGCTGGGGGCGTTGGATTTAACAAGGACACTACATGGCGACCAAAGCAGAAATTCGCGCATTTATGGCGGTGGAGTTCCCGCATAGCAGATGCGTCATTGAACACATCGGCAAGGCCTCGGCTACGGTCAAGCATCTGATTGGGCCCGACGAGTTGCGCCCCGGAGGAACGGTGTCCGGGCCGGTGATGATGACGGTCGCCGACATAGCACTGTATGTGGCGCTGCTCGGTGAAATCGGAATCGTCCCGCTCGCGGTAACCACCAGCCTGACATTTAATTTCCTGCGAAAGCCGTCTTCCAATGCAAGCATCATTGCGGTTTGCAAGATCATCAAACTCGGGAAATCATTGGCGGTTGGCGAGGTGGCGCTTTACTCCGAAGGCAGCGATGAGATGGTTGCACACGCTGTCGGGACCTACGCCATTCCACGAGCGCGGTAGCTCAAAAAATTGCCCGCCCGCCTGCACCGGCGCAGCAGTGGCTTGCCAACGGCGCGGGCGCCAGCCCATAATTTGCCCGGTCAGCAGGGCTTGAAGATTTCAATCCCCACTATCGACCGCCTCGCAGGCGGTTCAGTCCAGCAAGGTTTATCTGCCGCAGGAGGTGATGACATGACACTGACCACTCGAAGCACCCCGGCGCGCCGGATGTCGGCGGCTGATGCGGCCGGCCTCGTGCGCACAGGTGACTGGCTCGAATACGGCACCACGCTGTGCCAGCCCGACGTGTTCGACCAGGCCCTGGCTGAGCGCAAGGCCGAGTTGCGAGACGTGAAGATCCGCGCCTGCTTGAGCTTGCGCCCGCGCGCGGTGCTCGAAGTCGACCCGCTGCGCGAGCACTTCCACTGGTTCAACTGGCACTTCGGCGGCTACGACCGCAAGAAGGGCGACGTGGGGCTGGCGAACTACATCCCGTGCAACCTGGGCGAGATCGGCGACTACTACCGCCGCTTCATTGAACCGTCCGAGATGGCGGTGCTCAAGACCTGCCCGATGGATGAGAGCGGCTTCTTCAACTTCAGTGCCGCAAACCTGTGGCACCGAGCCATCACGTCGCGTGCCAACGTCGTGATCGTCGAAGTGACCGAAGGCTTACCGTGCCTGCACGGCTTCGAGAACGGCGTACACATCAGCGAGGTGGACTACATCATCGAAGGTGATCACCGGCCCGCGCCGGAGTTTCCCAACCCGCTGCCGACCGACGCCGACCGAGCCGTGGCGCGGCTGATCGCTGCCGAGATCGAAGACGGCGCCTGCCTCCAAGTGAGCATCGGCGCCATGCCCAATGCCGTTTGTTCGTTGTTGCTCGGCAGCAGCGTGCGCAATCTGGGCGTACACACCGAGATGCTCACCGACGGGATCATCGATCTTTACAAAGCCGGCATCGTCACGGGTGCGGCCAAACAGCTGGAGCCCGGCAAGATGGTGTGCAGCTTCGGTCTGGGCTCGCAGGCCATGTACGCGGCCATCGACCGCAACCCCGATATCCTGTGCCACCCGCTGGAACTGACCAACCTGCCGCACGTCGTCATGCGCAACGACCGCCTGACGGCCATCAACACCACCACGCAGATGGATCTGCAGGGCCAGGCGGCGAGCGAGTCCGACGGTCATCGCCACATCAGCGGCACGGGCGGCCAGTTGCAGTTCGTGCGCGGGGCCTATGCGTCCAAGGGCGGCAAGTCGTTCATATGCCTGTCGTCCACGTACGAGCGGCGCGGCGCGTTTAAGAGCCGCATCGTGTTGAACCTGACGCCGGGCAACGTGGTCACCACGCCGCGCAGTGACATGATGTATGTCGTCACCGAATACGGCATGGTCAACCTGAAGGGCAAGTCGGTGCCCGAACGAGCCCAGGCGATGATATCCATCGCCCATACTGATTTCCGTGAAGGACTGGCGCGCGAAGCGCGTGAGAACGGGGTGATCCCAAAGGGTTTTGCATGAATATCTCAGGGCGCTTTTCTTGGTAGACGCAATTCGATCCAACTGCTGTTTCCAGACTGCAATAAGCAGCAATCAGGCTGCTCGTCTGCGCTGGTGGTGCCGCAGCCACTCGGCGCTGCCGATGCACACCGCCAGCCAGGCGCTGCCCGATGCAAAACCGGCCAGCACGTCGGTCGCAA
>JAYSUN010000475.1:0-3610 GCA_043719045.1 Hyphomicrobiaceae bacterium
AACCTCAAAGGCCAGATCGAGTACGTCCGGCACTCGTGCCCGACGCAGGTCGCAGTCATCGACAAGCTGGAGACCATGCTGGTCGCCACGCCCGATGCACTCAACCGTGATTGTGACGTGCTGGTGGTTTCGCATGCCACGGAAGAGTTCCGTCAAGCCGTGCGCAATCGCCGCCCCGGCACGTACGTGTTGGATCTCGTTCGTCTGTTCAAGGACTTGCCGGAAAACGATGGCACTTACCAGGGCATTGGATGGTAAGCTGACGCTTTGCTCTTGGTTTCACGCGTGACCACGACCTCGGACCGGATGGAGCCTCTCTTTGAGGAGCAGCCTCGCCTCCCGGACTGGCTCGGCGAGCATGTGCCGGAACCTGAGCCACTCATACCAGCCTGCAGAAATCCTGACTCGTTTCTCTAGGGGACTGCGGGCTGGTATTCTCTTTATTTGACGCGCGGCCGCCCGGCCAGCCCCGCGCGCGGATACCCATCCGCACAAGTCAGTGTTGGTGGGGATTGGTCTTACAATGAGGGCGGTCACATCGCGGCCGCCCGCATTGGCGTTGCACCGTCCCTAAGCCCGCCGGTATGGCAACCAATGTCGATCGCGGATGACCGCGTCGGCCGCTGGTAAGCGTTCGCCAAAGGTGGTTTTGCGATCAAGGCAGAGGGCGGGGCCACCCGGCGCGTCAATCGTGGTCTCAACACGCAGAAGCGTGTGGCTTGAAACGCTGTGAAATGACCGCGTTACGACACATCCCGAGACGATTGCGCCGAGTAGAGGCACAAAATCATCGAGCGTACTGACGCGCAAAGCCTCCCAGCTTTCAGACCCCACTTGCAGGTCGTATTTCTGCGTCGTCCGATGCAGGATGACTTCAACCGGGCACGCGTTGCCTGCATGGGGCGCCAAACGCACCCGCCAGAAATCTGGCGTAAGTTCGTGCTCGACGTGCGCCGCATCGCGCTGCTGCTCGGCCCAGTTGGTCAGCTCGGCCGTCGCAGTTTCAAATCGACTGCGGAATGTATCGTCGGATTGCATCAGCTCCCTCCAGTGCAGCAGGTGTCTCCGCAGGCACAGCGACCGAGCCCGACTCAGTTGCACCACGTTGATCCCCGTTGTGGCCAAAGTGCAATCGCGATGCAAGTTCACGTGCGTGGTGCGTGCCTGCCGTAAGCGTCAGGATTGCGTCAACGCTGAAGCGCAGGCACTGTTACCGAGAACACAGGTCAACATCACCTGATGCCTCGGGGAACGCTCATGGTTGCAGTCTTCGACGTTGCCGACACGCAAAGCACACTGTTCGCAGCTTTGCTAACGGCCATGCACAATCATGGCGCCAAAAAGATCATTCTTGAGGACCCGGAACGCCAACCCTTGACCTACGACCGCCTCGTGCTTGGCGCGATGGTGCTCGGTGCCGAACTCGCCAAGGGCACGCGACGCACGGAGACGGTCGGTGTGTTGCTGCCGAATGTCGTTGGCTTGCCGGTCGTGATCTTTGGTCTGAATGCCTTCGGCCGAGTGCCCGCGTTGTTGAATTTCTCGGCTGGCATCAAGAACCTGCGTTCGTCAATTCAGACCGGGGCAATGCGCCGGCTGATTACGTCGCGGCGGTTTATCACCGCCGGCAATCTGCAACCGATCATCGAGGAACTCGCCAAACTTGAGGTTTGGCCCAACAAGAAACTGGAGATCGTTTATCTTGAAGATATCCGCAAGAACATCGGTCTGAAGGAGAAAATCTCAGGCTTGGTGCGATCGAAACTAGCCAACCGCGTGCACCGTCGCTTTGCGCTTGGAGCGGATCAACCGGCCATTGTCCTGTTTACCTCGGGCACGGAGGGCACGCCCAAAGGCGTGGTCCTGAGCAACGCGAACTTGTTGGCCAACGCCCGCCAGATCATCGTCCATGCCGATCGGTATTTCACCGCAGCCGACGTCGTCATGAACCCGTTGCCGATCTTTCACTCCTATGGGCTCACGGCTGGCACGCTGATGCCGCTCCTCAACGGCATGAAATGCGTGCTGTATCCAAGTCCACTCCACTACAAAGAAATCCCCAAGCTGATCGGTGCAACGCAGGCGACCATCCTGTTCGGCACCGACACGTTCCTGCAGGCCTATTCTCGCGCGGCCGATCCAGACGATCTCAAGTCGGTGAAATATGTCGTCGCCGGAGCGGAACGCGTCAAAGAAACTACAAAAGCCACCTGGTCGAAGTTCGGCACGACGATTCTTGAAGGCTATGGTGCGACGGAGTGTGCACCGGTGATTGCGTGCACATTACCCCATATGCAGAAGGCCGGTTCGGTCGGCACGATCCTGCCCGGACAACAAATCCGCATCGAACCTGTGGCGGGCATCGATATCGGCGGACGCCTCTACGTCAAAGGGCCGAATGTAATGGCGGGCTATTATCTGGCCGACAAACCCGGTGTGCTGGTGCCGACGCAAGATGGCTGGCACGATACTGGCGATATCGTCGAAGTCGATGCGGCCGGCATGATGAGCATCAAGGGGAGGGCCAAGCGATTTGCCAAAGTCGGCGGCGAAATGATCTCGCTTTCAGCCGTCGAGGGCATGATTGCCGGGCTGTGGCCGGACAACAATCACGTGGTGCTGTCGGTCGCCGACGACAAGCGGGGCGAGCAACTCGTGCTGGTCACCGATAAATCCGGTGCGGACCGAAGCTCGTTGCAGGCCGCAGCCAAAGCCCAGGGGATGCCTGAACTGTGGGTACCTCGCGTGGTCACGATTGTGACGCAGATTCCAATCCTCGCCAGTGGCAAGGTCGACTTCATGGCGGCGGCTGAACTGCTCAAGGAACTGAAATCTGCGGGATAGCGAGAAAAGCTGACGGCGCAACCATATGCCGCGTGGGCACGAGTCGCTGGAAACGGCATGGGATGGTCTCTGGGCCAAAAGGCTAAGGTGTGCGGGCCGGCCTGACCACTGAATTGCCACATCGCTTTGGTGCAAGAGCGGCGTAGGCATAGCGGCCGGACCCGTGTCTGAGCACTCTAAGCTTATGTCTTTGGGGGCGGAATGACGATATCGACCGTAACGACCGAAACCGTCACGAAAGCAACGTCAACAACTGACACCAAACCGTTCGCCCCCTTCGAGTGGCTGATCGCAAAGCGCTATCTGCGGGCTCGGCGAGCTGAGGGCTTCATTTCTGTGATTGCAGGGTTTTCGTTCCTCGGCATCATGCTCGGGGTGGCAACACTGATCATCGTCATGGCCGTCATGAACGGCTTTCGCCATGAGCTGTTCCAGAAGATCCTCGGCATCAACGGCCACGTCATCGTGCACAAGCTGCATGTGCCGTTCGAGGACTACGAGGCGATGGCGGCGCGGCTCGGCGCCGTGCCCGGCGTCCGAGCGGTGCTGCCGCTGATCGAGGGCCAGGCGATGATCTCGTCGCAGGCCAATACGCTGGGCGCACTGGTGCGCGGCATGTCGGAGGGGAGCGTCCGCAAGCTGCCGCTGGTCGCCAACAATGTACGCTTCGGCACCCTCGACGGGTTCGACGCCCAGGACGGCCTGGCTATCGGCATCCGCCTTGCCAACCTGCTCAACGTCAATGTCGGCGACAGCATCTCGCTGG
>JAYSUN010000476.1:0-3604 GCA_043719045.1 Hyphomicrobiaceae bacterium
CGCGGGGCTGGCCGGGTGGCCGCGCGCCAAGAAAAGAGAATACCAGCCCGCAGCTTCCCAGAAGAAAGAGTCAAGATTTCTGCGGGCTGGAATCAGTCAGCGTTGAAACATCTGCTTGAGCAAGCCAACCAACATCATCATCACACCACCACCCGCGCCGCCGCCGAGAACCTGTGTGAGGATGCCACTGAGATCAATATCGCCACCAGCAGCAGTTGCAGCGGTCGCAGCACCAGCACCCAACATGCTGTTCAAGACTTGGCTGCCGAGGCCACCGCCGACGACGCCGGCCAAGCTGTTACCGAGGCCACCGAGCGATAAATTGCTCAACATTTTACCGGCGAGATTGCCGCCCGCGGCGCCACTCAGCAATTGAATGAGCAGTGATGCGATATCCATGTTCGTTCCTCAAATTTTTCCGCGCCCACTGCGACCGCCGCCGCGCGCCAGTGCTGAGCCTCTGCAAGACGTGTTTAGGATATGTCGAGTGATCCCGTTGAGGCTGCAAAACTGGCCCTGTGGTTAATGCTGCCAATCTAGCCTCGCATCTGATTTGGGGGAGCGAAAAAACACTCTAAGTTGTGATTTCAAGACGTGCGTGTGTTAAATTTGATCCAGCACGTGGGCCGTGCGAGTCCTGATCTCGGCAGTATCGGACATGGCATTGTAAATGGTAACAAATCTATGCATCACTGGCGCAGCTCAGCTCCAGAATCATCAGGCCCCCATGCGTCGCTTCGTGATCGCTACCTGTTTCGGTTTAAGTCTCACCGCAGTTTTGGTGACACCGGTTGACGCGGGTCAAAAGGTCCACCGCTCGGAACCGGTGCCAATTGCAACCACCGCCGAGCATCCAAAAGCCTCGTACTATCGCCGGGCGCCGCAGGTCCGTGGATTTTTACAACGCCGGGGCGGGTATTCGTTTGGCCGTGACGATGCGACGACCACGTACAGTGGCTACCGTTACGGCTCGAATCCGGCCAACCCGTTTCGCAGCCCGTTCGTCTATCAATGAACTGGGACTTTTGACCTGGGCTGGAACCTGAAACGCGGTCGGGGCCGGCGCAGCGCGAGCCCGAGTTCGCCTAAAAGACACCCTCAAAAATCAAATGAACTGTGATCGGTTGGCGTTGTTTTTGGCGCCCAATCTTGATTACGGTATCCCTGAATCTGGCGCGGACTGCGCGCGCGAAACATCCGTGACCTGGACCTGCCAGAGAGGTGGCACGATCATGCCTCGCCCGCAGCTGGTTGAGATCCCGGATACCGTCATTGCGCGCAAAGATTCGGGCTCCATTCAATTTTGTGTCACCGAGATTCTTGACGCGATAAGTTGTGTTGGCTACTTATCTATTGAGGGTTGTGCAACTTCAGCGTTCTGTGAAGAGAGAGCGAGAGTTGCCGTGGAGCAACCGGGACAGGCTGTTTGAGCGGTTAGGTAGTCGATGGCCGAAACACTGGTCCCCAGGATGGTGAACATCCAAGCAGATCGTCGGCAATCGCAGGCTGCACTCGACATCGCTCGAGGTACCGCGCGGTGCCTTGATGGTCATGGTTTCGCTGTCTTGAGTGAGCTTGCCTTGGCGAGTGGCCGGCGGGTCGACTTGATAGGAGTATCTGAAACCAGCGAAGTTTGGATCATCGAAATCAAGTCCTCGATTGAAGACTTCCGGAGCGATCAAAAGTGGCCCGAATACCGTGATTTCTGCGACCGGTTCTATTTTTCCGTCGCGCCTGATTTTCCACGCCAGGTGCTCCCGCCGGGCGTCGGATTGATCGTGGCTGACCGCTATCACGGTGAGGTCATTCGCGCGACCAATGCACATCGCATGGTCGCAGCACGCCGCAAAGCCGTGGTCACCCGCTTCGCCCGTGCGGCGGCACAACGGCTGCACAGCTACACCGATCCAATTTACGAGCGGCCAAGATCAAGTCAGACCTGACGTCAAACCCTGCGGCTCCAATTTGATGCGTGGATTCGGCTCTGGGCGCTCGGGCGATCACCAGCTAGGGTGGGGCGTTGTGGCGACATCGGCCACCGGAAGCTGACAGGTAGCCGCATGCCGCACGGCCTCAAAACAGTGAACTTGAGTTTACCCGCGACAACGGTGGATCTCGCTCAGCTTGAGATTGGCAACATTGTCTATTTGTCCGGGCGCATCTTCACGGCCCGCGAAGGTGTCTACAAGCGTGCCGTCGAGGATGGTCATGGCTTGCCTGTTCCAGTTGCTGAATTGGGCACCGCCAATTTCCATTGTTCGCCCGCAGCCAGCATCAATCACAATGGCAGTTTCACCGTTGGCGCAGTCACGGCCACGGCATCTTTCCGCTTCGCCAAGTGGTTGGACGGCTGGTTCAAACTATCGGGTTGCAATGTCATCATCGGCAAAGGCGGCATGACCAGCGAGATTTATCGACGTTCGTTCGTGCCCAATAGAGCCGTTTATCTGACGACCGTCGGTTATGGCACCGGCGCATTGCTTGGCCGTGGCATCAAGCATGTCGCGGGTGTTCACTGGCGCGAGGAATTGGGCTTGGCCCAAGCGATCTGGGTCATGGACGTCGAGAAATTCGGTCCGTTTCTGGTCGAGAGTGATCTGGCAGGGAACAGTCTGTTCGAGCGCGAGAACGCTAAAATTGCCCCTGGATTGGCGAAACTTTATGAAGGCACGCGACCCGCAACGTTGCGCCGGTTCGGTGAGACGGATGACAAAACCGACGAGTTGATCTGAGCTTGAACGCGCTCAACCGTCTTTGGGTGCGGCCGTCGTCAGCGCGAGCGCATGGAGGACGCCACCCATCCGGCCGCCGAGGGCGTCGTAGACCATTTGGTGTTGGCGAACGCGCGAAACACCCTTGAAAACGGCAGACACGACATGGGCCTGATAGTGGTCGCCGTCGCCTGCGAGATCCTTGATCTCGACAATCGCGTCCGGGAACTTGGCCTTGATCAGATTTTCGATGTCTTGGGCATCCATCGGCATTGCCGCTGTTCCTATGGTGTTGCCCCCAATGGGGTCGACGTGTGTGGTCAGGTGTAGTCTGCCGCCGCGGGTTGGGCCAGCCCCAAGCTCGCCATGCTGGCCTCAAATTCGTCCGGGCCGCATTCAGATCTGCACTCAGACCGGCGCGCGGAAGTTTTGACTCGGCCGCGGGTGGCGTCAGGCGCCGGTCTTGGTTTGCTTGCGCGTGCTCTGTGTGCAGCCCTGGTCGGGTTATTTTTTGGGCTCGCGGGTGCGATCCGCGAGACGGCCACCAAAGCCAGGGCATAAGACGAAATTTTTTGCCTATCGACCCCGGCTTGTGGCACACGCGAGCGCGGAATGGGCCGAGGATAAGCCAACCATGAACATCGCCATTGACGGACCGGCGGCCTCGGGCAAGGGCACCCTGGCACGCAAAATCGCAGATCACTACAATTTGGCTTATCTTGACACCGGAGCCCTGTATCGTGCCGTTGCCCGCGATGTCCGGCGCGCAGGCGGTGCGCTTGATGATCCGAAAACGGCGGCGGCGGCGGCACGTGGGCTCGACGCCAAGACCCTGTCAGATCCCAGTCTGCGTGATCCAGGTGTCGGTGATGCCGCGTCCATTGTGGCCAAGA
>JAYSUN010000477.1:0-3599 GCA_043719045.1 Hyphomicrobiaceae bacterium
AAAAGATCGGTGTCTTTGCGCATGGCTTTACCTACTCAGGCCATCCGGTTGGTTCAGCTATCGCATGCAAGACGATCGAGATTTATCAGCGCATGGATATCGTCGGCCACGTCCGCAAGGTCGCTCCAACATTTCAGAAACACCTGTGTGCCCTGGGCGAACATCCCCTGGTCGGAGAAGCTCGCGGCGTCGGTCTCATCGGCGGGCTCGAACTCGTTAAAGATAAACGCAGCAAGCAGTCCTTCGACAGTAAACTCGGGTTCGGCCCGAAGATCGTCGGCTTGGCTCAGGATGAAGGTCTGATCTGCCGCGCAGTCGGGGGAGATACGATCGGCCTATGTCCGCCGCTGATTATTACTGTCGAGCAGGTCGACGACATGTTCGAGAGGTTGACCAAAGCGCTGAACCGCGGCCTCGATTGGGCACGCAAAGAGGGTCATGTCTAAGGCTGTCGATGAGGGCTCTGATCGGGCCCTGAAAGTGCCTGTGGCTGTGGAACGTCAAAGGTACTCGCCACGACTGAACCGGAGGAGCGGTGCCCCAGAAAAAAGCGCACAAAGATGCCACTTTACACATACTGCCTCCGGTGCTAACCCGCACCAACAGCGACGGTGGGGTAGCGAAAATAAGTTGCCGCCTTTTATATGTGAGTCGCGTGCTGAGGTGCTACAGTCTCAGCAGTCGGGTGATTAGCTCAGTTGGTAGAGCAGGTGACTCTTAATCACCGGGTCGTAGGTTCGAATCCTACATCACCCACCAACGAAATCAAGGGCTTAGCTGAAAATTCGGCTCCCCGCCAAAACAGGCTAGCAAACCCATAGCAAACACCAGCCAGGGCGTCGACGTCGCAGCTGGAACGATCTCCGGTCGAGACCCGGCCGGGAAAGCTGCCCAACCCTTGAGCGATGCCTGCGGAACTTGGCCGGTCCGCTGCCACAGAACGGGTCGGCCTCAACGCACAGGTCGGATTCCAGGTTGCCTGCCCAAACAAGCGGACGCTCCGGTACCGGCAAATGGTCGAGGCGTTGCGGGCGCTTGGCGCAATCGAGGGTATCCTCGATATCAAGGGTCGAAGTCACTACGGACTGCCGATCCTGTCAGGTTTTTCGTTCGTGCGCGCGCAGCCAGAGTTTTTGCCGAAGTACGGCGCTGTGAGCGCGCGCATTCTGCAAGACGGGGTCGTAGTGGCGGAAGTGGTCGACGATGGCGTTCGCTTTATGGACGGGCGCCGCGACAATGAGGTGCGGCGGGGGCAGACGCTCTGGTTGTGGACCACGCTGAGTGCAGCCAACTATCGCTATGTGCTGCGCTATGGCTTTGTCGACGATGGCACGATCCAAGTGCGCATCGGCGGCACTGCCGAAAATCTTTACGATGATAGCGAACCGCCGGGCAACAAGCCGGTCCATGTGCACATGGCAGCGTGGCGGATGGAGTTCGACCTTGGAGCGGCAGGGGAGAACATGATCAGTATGGTCGAGCGCAAGCCGGTCGCGGGTGGCGGTGCAACGATGGTGCACCGGCCGTTTAATAACAACGTCGAGGGTGGCGAAAAATGGGTCGCGGAGCATTTTACTGCGCTCAAGGTCATGAACATGACGACTTTCAATCGCCACGTCCCCCCGCGTCATGTTGCATACAAGCTGATGCCGCTGCGCGCGGGGACGCTGCGCACCGAGCAGCGTTTCACAGAGCATGATTTCTGGGTGACTCGGCGGTCTCCTATGCGAGACAAGCGTCGGTTTCGCGCGCCGGAACTGGCGTTCGTCGACGTGCCCGACAACGTCGCACAACCAGAACCAATCGAACATCAGCCAACGGTAATCTGGTACACCGCCGGGGCCAATCATATGCCACGCACTGAGGATTTTGGCCAGAATGGTTTTCGTCGGCGGGATGGCGTCGCCATCGCTATGTGGGCTGGATTCGATCTGATGCCGCACGATGTGTGGGACAAGACGCCATTTCTGCGCCGTTGAGCCATCAGATCAGCCTACGCTGTCCCTTCGACTCCGGACGTGGTCGGCGGCGTCTCAAGCGTCGCCGGCTTCGCAGCTGCAAGAGTCTGGTTCTGTATCACCGTGTCGTTGTGCGGCGCAGCATGCAGTTGGATGAGAATGTCGGCACGTGGCCCTGACCGCCAAAATGACACTGGCGCCAGTCCGGTCGGTTCAGAGCAATACCTTCCGTCGGCCACGGTCTGTTCGTCAACCGGTCGGTATCGAGTGTTGACCGACCGAGGTCTGTGCGTCATAATGACGCGCGCTGCTGACCCACAGCCGAACAGGACGCCTTCGGATATTGCGCTGCCGCACCGCGCGTCTTGTTATGCTCAGCGATGGCCAGTCAAAAACTATCGTGGGGCCGATAATCGGCTCGCCATACCTCAAAATACTCTTCGCCCGAAACTGGGCAAACTGGGGCTACGGAAAACACAGGTTTCGGAGGGGGGATGCGGACAATTTTTCGAGCGGTAGTCTTGGGCTTCGCGGTGGTCACCACTGCAGCAACGGGCTGGGCTCAAACGCGCATCTACACACCTCGACCGGGCTCGTCCGAACGCACGGCGATCATGGACGCGGCGCGGATTGCGACCAACACCACAGAACAGTTCATCGTCAGGGACCTAACAGTTCTCGACGGTCCTCTGGACGCGGTCGCCTTCGCCGACATCGAGATCGCTTCGCGATCGGTCGAGATAGGCGGGGTCTTCCTGTTCCGGCGGATCGAGGGGCGATGGCGGGCAGTCGCGATGGTTGGTGGAGGGGGTGGCTCATCAGATTGCACTAGCGTGGCGCCAATCGTGGACCTTTTTGTTCTGGAGGCACGTAGGTTTGCTGCCCCACCCACGATGTTACCCCCTGCGCTCTACCGTGTGCAGGCAGAAACGAAGAGCGGCACTCAGTCGTGCTCCGTGGGCGAAATGTTCGTCGATGGGCGGCCAGCTGCGGCGCAATCCGAAAGTGCTGCTGCCACTGTATTTCACTATGTCGAGGACACGCGGCCACCTGACGCTTGGTTATCGCTACGCTCAGCGCCTGGCGGCGGTTACGAGCTTGTGAAGCTCTACAATGGTACTCTTCTCCAAGTGCTTGAGCGGCGGTCAGACAACTGGTGGCGCGTAAGAGCATCGGAGACAGGTGCGACAGGCTGGGTGCTCTCGCGAAGCGGATCTCGCGTGTGGGTACACTGCTGCAAGTCGGCGACACCGTGATGTCGGGCGAACTATGGACGCCGTAGGCTGTCATGTTATTCAGCGCCCTATGGTTCGGCACTGCAAAAGCCCAGAACGAAAATGGGTTTTATGAGGCTTGCGGCGAGAAATGGGAGTTCCGGCCGCGACCGGCTGGGGAGCTGAAGGCATCGCGGCGGGGTTCGCTGTGCGTTCCTCGATCGGACCCATAAGCGACATCGGTCCATCCGCGACGCCAACAGCAAACAGTCCGGAGGGGTGACGTCGAGGACACCAAGGCGCAGAGGACACCAAGGCGCTCAACATGCCCGTCACACTGAGGTAAGATCTCTGTCCGAACCGCAACCGCTGGAGCCATGGCGATGCAAGACAAGATCGTTGCATATCTGGCCAAACAGCCAGACCA
>JAYSUN010000478.1:0-3596 GCA_043719045.1 Hyphomicrobiaceae bacterium
GTCAAGACCGAACTCGTCACCACCATCATCGTCAACGCGCCGAACAACATGATCGCATTGCGCAAAGCTTGGCTCAGTGAAGATCCCGATGCCGACTTGAGTTGCGTTGTGTCGGCGGTCAACCGGCTCATGATGTCGCCGGTCCGCGACGCCTCATGAAATGCCGGCCCCAGCGCCAACAGGTGCCGGAAGACGTCGGATCGCAGATCCGAGACGACCCGCTCTCCCAGCCAGTTCACCGCGAAAAAGCGCGACGCACTGGCGACTGCGAGCAACAGGCCAAGCCCGATCACTGCGCCGAAGTATTGATTGATCAAATTCCCATCGGCGCCCGTAAAGCCAGCGTCGATCATCCGTCGAACGGCCAAAGGCACGACCAACATGGTCAGTGCGGAGGCCACGAGTGCAACCAGCGCCGCAACCACCATGCGCGGATAGCGCGATAGGTAGGGCCACAACGCCATAAGTGGGCGCAACTGCTTGCCCCGCCGCAGGCGCGCCTCATCAGCAGCACCAGCCGACGGGCTCAGCAAAGCGCCGGATACAGTCAGCTGCGCATCGGCAGGACCAACCGGCGGCGTGACACTACTCAAACGATCGGACACCAACACAACCTCTGACCACACATCCCGCTCTGGACAGTCCGAGGATGCACCTCCTGGAGCAAACCAATGAGACACAGCCCCCCTGACCAACCTGTCCGTCCCCGGTCGCCAACCGCATCGTCGCAAACGTGCGCACCCGCGGTTGGGAAACCAATTCGGACGGCTTGCCCAACATGAGGCTCTGGCGTCGCAGTCGCAACTGCGACACAGCGCGTTGGCGAAAAAGTGATGCTGCTGTGAAACCCCAAACGCCCGAGGGTCAACGGCGACCTTTGACCGCACGCTTGCCGCCATCCTCAGCATCGGGAAGGACGCCATCGGCATCAGGACCGTCGTCCGCCTCCTTAGCCTCCTCGCCCTCCGGTTCGGCCAGAAGCTTGTCTCCTAAACCGGCATTGTTGCGGATCGCCAACTCGATCTCGGCTGCAATCGCGGGGTTCTGCTTCAAAAAGAGCTTGGCATTTTCGCGGCCCTGACCGATCCGCTCGCCTTTGTAAGACATCCACGAACCGGATTTCTCGACGACACCTGCCTTGGTTCCCAGATCGACCAACTCGCCATGCTTGGAGACGCCCTCACCGTACATGATATCGAACTCAACCTGCTTAAATGGCGGGGCAACTTTATTTTTAACAACCTTTACGCGTGTTTGATTTCCAGTTGCCTCCTCACCGCTCTTAATCTGACCGATGCGCCGTATATCGAGCCGGACTGATGCGTAAAACTTCAAAGCATTGCCGCCCGTCGTCGTCTCGGGGTTACCAAACATGACGCCGATTTTCATGCGGATCTGGTTGATGAAAATCACCATACAGCCGGACTTTGAAATTGAACCGGTCAATTTGCGCAAAGCTTGGCTCATCAGGCGGGCTTGAAGACCCGGAAGGCTGTCCCCCATCTCACCTTCAAGCTCGGCCTTCGGCGTCAGCGCCGCCACCGAGTCGATGACCAACACGTCAACCGCGCCGGACCGCACCAGCGTGTCGGCAATTTCCAGCGCCTGTTCGCCTGTGTCAGGCTGCGAGATCAACAAATTATCGAGGTTTAATCCGAGCTTGCGGGCATAAACCGGATCAAGCGCATGTTCCGCGTCAATGAATGCGCAGGTCCCGCCTTTTTTCTGCGCTTCAGCCAAGCAATGTAACGCCAACGTCGTCTTGCCAGACGACTCTGGCCCGAAGATTTCAATAATGCGGCCCTTCGGCAAGCCACCGATCCCAAGGGCGATATCCAGGCCCAGCGACCCAGTCGAAATGGCTTCCACGTCCATCGACGTCGCCTTCGACCCGAGCTTCATGATCGAGCCCTTGCCGAACTGCTTCTCGATCTGGGCGAGCGCCATTTCCAGCGCTTTACTCTTGTCCATATCACCCCCTTCGATCAGCCTCAGCCCTGTCTTGGTACTGGTCTGTTCCGCTGCCGCCATGTCCCGATCCTTATTTCACGAGTTGCAGATTCACGCAATGATAGCTATGTATCTGTTTTGTTCTATAAATGCAAGAACTAACAACGTATTGAATTCATGTTTTTAAATCACCATCGTTCAATGTGTGTTCTTGACGACAGTTGAGTACCACTTGAGGCTTGTGAGAGCGGCGAACCTGCGGTGAACGGCGCGCAGACATTTTGGCCACCCACGCACGCAAAAACAGGGCGTGCTCGCTGCTGGTGCAGCGCACATGCCCCTTGGCCTAAAGCTGTAGTTTTATTGTGCGGCTCGGGGTGATTTCATGCCAGCCATCGGTACCGACGGCATGGCTTCCCGGGGATCGAGCGACATCCACAGCCGCGTGTTGAGATAGGACTGGCGCATGACGAATTTATAGGGCGTCTTATGCCAAAGCTTGAGGTCGTCGGTCTTGTTGTCGAGGATGTAGTCGCCTGCCACGGTGCGGGCAGTCAACACGGCATGGCCCTCGCCTTTTTCATCCAACACCACGGTCATCAACAGGGCGCTCGCAGGCCATCCCGCCTGCATCAGGATATGGCGTTTGAGTAGAGCGTAATCCTCACAGTCACCTTTGCCGTTTCGAGGCAGAGTCCAGTACTCGGTGACGCCGTAGAGGTCCACATCGCTCACCGGCTCGATGTCTTTGTTGTATTTGCGATTGACCCGGTCGAGTTCGGCGATTTCGGCGGCGGTCCCGGCACGGCGCGCATCTTCCATCGCCCCTTCCCGACATTCCATCGGGTCGCGCTGACAAAACTCGACAAAGCCGTAGGGCGGCTGCGTCACACCGAACACACGCAGCCAAGGCGAGTTTCGGTCTTGTGAGACGGTCGGATTAGCTGGTCCGGCCGCGGCTGGGATAGACCCAACCGCAGTCCACACCGCGAGGGCCACCCAAAGTGTTTGACGCACGCACCGCATACTCAACCCCATCAAAGCGGATCGCAAACAAGATCCAACAAACGAAACACCACTCACACTCGACTTGACCCTCAGCCAAAATACTTCCGCAGAGCATTTGGATGCTGCACGTCGACAAACCGCACACCGATTCCCTCGGTGTGGTGACGGACAACGCTACAGCGAAGATTACCAAGCTTAACTTCGGCGCCAATTTCCGGGCGCGCCGGCGTGGCGATTGATGCCCCGGAGATCGACACATCGATCACATAGCAAGAGATCACCATGCCCTCGGCAAGTGCCAGGCTTTGGCTGGTTTTCCGCGGTGTGATACGCTCGTGTTTGCGCTCAGCCATATCGCCGAGATGCGGACGGTTGGCCAGGAATGTCAGTTGGGCCGCCAGCTTCTCGCGTTTGTGCTGCGTGGCGACGAGTTTCATGCCGAAGCCGCCTTCGATGAGGCGCACGACGTTGCCTTCGACACCACCGACCTGATCAAGATAGACGACGACCCGTTCATCCATCATGACTTCAACCGGCGACATGACGGCCGCACCACCGACCGAAATATCGCGGAGCTTGCATGGATACTCTTGTCGATTGGCGCGCATGAAACGCCCCAACAATGCGATTTCAACACG
>JAYSUN010000479.1:0-10217 GCA_043719045.1 Hyphomicrobiaceae bacterium
GGGTCGATGTCACAATGCAGCGCTGGCGTACTGAGCGCGATGATCTTGATCTGAAACAGGAAGTCGGTCTTGGCCATTGCGAGGGGCGGGGTTGGCGAGGGTTTCATCACCATTGCGGATTCCGATCCAGGCGGCCACGCTAGGCATCGCCGCTGACGGATTTCCCGTCTTCGAAAGAGCAGCCCATGCTGGGCGAGATCGATTCCGGCAGGCGCGCGGCGAGAAAATTTGTGACACAGGACAATGAGACCGAACCGAGGTGACACAAATCTGGTCAGTGTCGTGTCGATGTCAATGTGATCGGCCGATGCGGCGCGCAACATCGTCATCATAGGCGTGATCGTGGCCGACTTTGAACTTCACCCCAAGGCGAACGGCGTGGAGATCCGGCGCATAAGAGAACTGAGTCGTTGATCGGGACAAAGTGACTTTGTCGAAATTGCCGTAAATGTACTCGCCAAACAGAAGGCCGGCGCCAAAGTCCCATTCGACGCCGCCGCCGACAACAAAACCTGGCAACGTGTCGGACGTTTTCAATGAACTCGAGCCGAAGGGGCGGCCCTCGACACCCAACGCCGCGACGCCGATGGTGCCATAGAAGAACACGTCTGGGCGCACGTGTCTGCCACCGCGCAATCGCAGTGTCGCCAGGTAGTCCGGTCCAAACTCGTTCCCCAGGACGCGCGTGCGGCCGGACATCGCCGCGCCATCGATTTCGATGCCCCAGGAGAAGCCAGCTTTGTTGACCCGCTCAAGACCAGCCGTGGCACCAAAACCGCGTGAGCGAAGCGAAAAATCAGATGCCTCATTGGTTGTAAGATTCGTGGCACTGCCGGGCAAGCCAGCCCATTGCAAGAATGCGCCGACACGCACCTGGTGTGCTGCATCATAGTTCTGGGCCGTGACCGGACTGGCAGTGGCAAGCGCGGCTATGGAAACGAGAACCGTGGCCTTGATCGAGCGAAGCATGGGTCGGTGTCCTTCAGCGCAAATAAACATCGCCGGAACGCGAACTTCAGCCGGATCATTATCTGTCGCGTAGCATTGCGCGCTGAGTCGGACAGCCGCCTCGCGTCGCGGTAGCTGTGGATATCGCTCGATACGTGGAACCAGGCGTGGCCGTTTCGTCCTACGCTGGAACCGCCAGGGTATCGGTATGGCCGACTTCAGCCCCATGTCGTTGAACCGCACGCCAAGAGTTGAGGGTCGCGGCATCGGCCTTGCCCGTCTCGCCGACAGCTGCGGCAAAACCAGGTATCAGCTCATCGATCAAGACCTGATCGGGCCGCGACAACAGCCAGGGGCTGTCACCCTCTTGGATCGTGTAACGCTGCGCTTTGAAAGCCCTCGCCAGTGCCTGCGGCGCGTTCGGTCCGGCCGACGGGCCGAAACCCTTGTCCGTCATTTGATGGGCACGAAAGGCGTCGCACATGTCGGCATCAGCTGCGTGCTTTGGCGTCCAATGCTGGATGCCATTGTAGGTCAGCACTGTGTAGAAGACGGCTCGGCGTGCCGCGACGGCCTTGGCGAAGCGCTCGATAAAGGGCGGCGAGCAAAGATCGAACAATGCCGAGGCGGTAACCAGATCGGGTGTGTCACCAAGCGCAAACTCCAGGTCTTGGACGAGATCGGCCTCGCGAAACTGGACCACGAGGCGTTTGCCGCTTTTCATCAGTTCCAACGCATCACCGTGGGCCTCGGCGCGGTCGGCCCAAGCGGTCAGGTGGGTGCGTGCGGCAGCCAGGAGCTTTGCGTCGTAGTCGACCAGGGTCCAGTGCTGCTCAGGGCCGAGGAGAGCGTAGGTCGCGCGGATGTTAGATCCGGTGCCACACCCCAGGTCTGTCACAGTTACGCGCGCACGGCTCTGTAACAGGGCTGCCAGTTTCAAACCCAGCATGGCATCACGTGCACGATGATCCGATGGCTCACGTAGCATCAGCCATTCCGGTGAAAACCCACTCATGCGTCAAGCCTCGTGATTGCGTTCGCGATCGAGCGCGTGGTGTCGTCCCAGGTGGGCAGTTTTTGGCCCGCAGCCCACGAGGCGTCGGCCATCCGGCGCCGCAATGTCATATCAGCCAACACCTTTGATACACCTTCACCGAACGCCACTGCGTCGCCTGGGCGCACCTTGATAGCGGCGCCGTCCGGAGCTGTTTCCGCTGCGGCGCCGCCGGTTGTGCAAACGATCGGCAACCCGCGTGCCATGGCCTCGGCGAGGACCATGCCGTAGCCTTCGAAATGTGACGGCATCACGAAAATGTCGGCCGTTGAGAAGAGCTGGTCGCGGGCTGCATCGGACACAGCACCGGCGAGCGTGACGCGATCCTGTAAGCCGCCGACGTCACGTGCAGCCTCCAAAGCGGCGAGCGCGGCTGCATCCCGCGTTGCGCCTGCAATCGTCAACCGCCAGTCGACAGCGCGCAATTGCGCCAGTGCAAACATCAGCATGTCATAGCCTTTGCGCGGGACAATCGAGCCGACCGCGAGCAAATGTGGCGGCGCCGTCGAGCCATGTGCGCGCTCCACCCGATCGGTGCCCGGTTCAGCGACTGTGATCTTCTCGGGCGCAACCTGGAAATCAGCACACAGGATGCGTGCCGTCATCGAACTGGTGACGATGATGTGCTCGGCAAACGCCAAGGCCATGGTCTCGGTCTGGCGCAGATAGCGCTGACGCATCGGCGCAAGTCCAGCTTCCAGGCACAACGGATGATGGATCAACGCGATGATTTTTTGTTGGATCCGCCCCACGACGTCGCCGGGAAGCGCGCCAAAAGCCAGACCGTCGAACAACAAGATGGTTTCAGTCGGCAGCGCTGACAACGCTCGCTCAGTCAGCGTCAGATGTTCGGCGGTTGGATCCGGATAGGACCCAGCCAGCGGGACGTGCTGACAGGCAACGCCATATTGCGCCAGCAATGCCAGCACGCGCCGATCATAGGCGTATCCGCCGGTCGGCAAGGCGAGATCGCCTGGAATGACGAACGCTGCTGCAGTCATGATGTGCGCCAACCGATCATCAAGCAATCGGGCCTTCGAACCACGCGCGAGCCAGATCGGTTTCGTGCAGCGTCACCTTGATCTTGGCCAAGCCTTTGCCATCCTCGCCAAGTGCCCCGCTTTTTGCAGCCTTGGCCATGGCATCGAAGATGTGGTGGCAGAGGAATTCTGTGGTCGTCAGTTTGCCCTTGAACTCCGGCAGTACGTCCAGATTCTTGTAAGCCAGCGGCTTCAAGGTTTGGTTCAGAACCTCCAGCGCCGCGCCGATATCAACGACAACGTTCTGCTTGGTCAGTTTTTCGCGAAAAAACGCAACATCAACCACGAAGGTGGCGCCATGCATGCCTTGGGCGGGACCAAAAAACGGATCGGGTAACGAATGGCCGATCATGATCCGGTCGCGCACTTCAACTGCGAACATTTATAGAACTCCTGTGGGGCATCGCTCTGCGCGCACCGATAGAGACTTGCGCGCCATGATACAAGACGCTGATCCGCGGCGCGGCCGATACACCAGATCCAAAGCATCTATCGGGCATCTATCTGGTTGCCATGGTTCCGCCAAAGACGGTAGCATTCACGCAGGTGCATTTTATCACATTTGACAAGGGCGGATCCATGCAGGCCTCACCACCTCTTGCAACAGCGCAAGATTCCAATCTGCGCCTAGTACCGCCAACCGTTGAGCCATCTCCGCAGCAACTGCCGCTCCTGAAGTTCGTGCGTACGTTCATCAAAAATCCACTGCGGGCCATGCCCAAAGCCGTCTACGAAGAGCCGATCGTCATCCGCGAGTTTGGCCGTCCAGCCGCCGTCTGGGTGACTGACCCTGCAATGATCGAACAGGTCCTGTTGAGCGAGGTGGAACATTATCGCAAGACGGCAATGGAGCGGCGCGTGTTCGAGGGCACGCTGGGTGATGGGATCCTGACGAGCCAGGATGCAAGCTGGCGATGGCAGCGTCGGACCGCCGCACCTCTATTCCGACCCGCCGATTTGGCGGCTCTGGTGCCGGCCATGTCACGCGAGGCTGAAACTCAATTGCAGCACTGGCGCCAGTCTTCCGCAGGCCGCACGCAAGCCATCGACAAAGACATGAGTGAGATGACTTTTCGGGTCATTTCGCAAACCATGTTTGCAGGCAGTGCCGATGCCGACATTCAGGCGTTCCAGATCGCCGGTGATCGCAGCCTGCGCTGGGTGACGTGGGAATTGGCCGCCACCATCCTCGGCTTGCCAAAATGGGTCTGGCACCCTGGCAAATGGCCGCGCGCCTCAGCCGCCCGCGAACTTCGCGGCGTGGTCGGCAACTTGCTGGATCGACGCACCAAAACCGGCATTGTAGGCGATACGGATCTGCTCGCCCGGCTGGCTCTGGCGCAAGACCCGGAAACAGGTCGGCCGATGGAACGGGAGCAATTGATCGATAACTTGTTGACCTTCCTGGCTGCGGGCCATGAGACGACGGCGAAGGCGCTGACTTGGACGCTGTATCTGCTAGCGCGCGCGCCAGATTGGCAGGAGCGCATTCGGTCGGAGGTGGCAGAGGTCGTCGGGACAGCCTCGATCACCCAAGGTCATCTTGAGAAGCTCGCCGTGACTCGCCAAGTCTTGAAAGAGGCTATGCGCCTGTATCCCCCCGCGCCGGTGATGAACCGGACCGCGGCTGCCGATCTGACCCTGGGTGGTCATGCGATCAAAAAGGGCACTCTGATCGTGATCCCCATCTACGCTATTCATCGACACAGGAAACTGTGGGCCGACCCCGACACGTTTGATCCGGCTCGCTTCACGCCGGACCGTGAAAAAACCTATGCCCGGGCCCAGTACATGCCGTTCGGTTTCGGCCCGCGATTGTGTATCGGCATGTCATTCGCGATGATCGAAGCGCAAGCCCTGCTCGCCACACTGGTTCGGGGGGCTCGCTATGACTGGGACGGGAACTGGTTGCCTGAGCCACTCAGCCGGATCACGTTGCGCCCGAAGGGGGGCATGCCCTTGATCGTAACGCCGCTTTGAAGTGGACGCTCATCTCGACTCCCAGTCAGGCTTAAAAAATTGTTGAGTTGCATATGTTTGCAGCACTTTGCGCACGTAAATCGTCGCAAGTGTGTTTGAAATGTCATGGCCAAACCGAGCGAAGCACCGCATGGTCTTGAAATACCGCACTCTTTTGCCATTATCAGCTGAACCGCTCTGAGGACATCGTTTGTTCCGTGGGCTTTGGCCAGGGGAGAGATGTGTCGTGCCGAAGCGCCTTTGTTCAGTCCCTTGCCCGTCTAGCGACGAGATCTGCCCGTGTCTGTCATTCGCACACTTGCCAGCAGCCCCCGGGGCGAGCTGATGCTTCTCTTCTTTGCCAGCTGCGCGGTGGTCTCCGTACTGGTTGTGGCGGTTGCGCTCGGCGGTTCGGCGGCCTTTTCTGGCGCGCAACTTCGCCAAGTCGTGTTGTTGGTACTTGCGGCCGGCTTGGCACTCGCCGGCGCCGTGCTGCTCGGCATTCCCCAATGGCTGTTTCGTTCATGGACCCACCAGGCGCCTGAGCTGGTGGAATTGCGCCGCGCATTGCAGGCCGCCGAAGCGGTGATCCACGCTGAAAAGCAGGTTCTCGTGTTGTGGGAGCGGGGCGAGCGTGTGCGTGTGATGATCCACTCACTGACCAACGTCGTCGGTCTGCCGGACGACCCAGCAGCCATCGAGCGCTTTGGCCAGTGGTTGGATCTGGCATCGGCCCAGGAGCTGAAAACATCACTTGAGCAACTCTTCACCACCGGCAAAGCCTTCAATCTGATGGTCCGCACAGCCGGTGGGGCACATCTGGAAGCCGACGGACGCGCCGCGGGTGGCCGGGCGTTGTTGCGCTTGCGGGATGTGGCGGGACATCGTCGGGACCTCGCGCGCATTCTCGATCAGCACCGCGATTTGAACCGCGATATCAAGTCCGCCAGGACACTGCTTGACGCGTTGCCGATGCCCGTCTGGTTCAGTGGCGACACCGGCAAGATTACATGGGCGAATGCGGCTTATGTGCAGGCCGTCGGCGCTGAAACCATCACCGATGTCACCAACCGCCAGGTCGAGCTGATGGAAACCCGTCAACGCGAACGCGCCAGTGTTGCGTTAGCGAAGGGCACCCCGTTCAAGGACCGGCTGTCTCTTGTCGCCAGCGGGCAGTTGCACAATCATGATGTGACGGTCTTGCCGCTTGAAGACTCAAGCGCGGGCGTCGCCATCGACGTCGCAGCCCTTGAGACAGCCAAAGTCGAAACCGACCGCCGCACCGCTGCCTATGACCGCACGCTGCACCGCGTCTCGACGGGCGTTGCCATTTATGGGCGCGACCAGCGCCTGACGTTTTTCAACGACGCCTACCGCAACATCTGGCAGTTGGATGCCGATTGGCTGGCGCAAAAGCCGAGTATGGACGAGACGTTGGATCGGCTCCGCGGCCTCTCGCGCTTGCCGCAGGTGGTGAGCTATCGGGACTGGAAGGTCAAGGTCCTGTCCAGCTATCGCGACGGCACCGAGTATGAAGACTGGTGGCATTTGCTCGACGGCCGCACGATCCATGTCACGGCCGCAAAACGCCCCGATGGCGGTGTCACCTATCTGTTCGACGATGTGACTCAGCGCCTGGCCCTTGAAAGCCGCTACAACGCGTTGATTGATACGCAGCGGGAAACGCTCGACAGTCTTAAAGAGGGCGTTGCCGTGTTCGCCCCGGATGGTCGTCTGCAGCTCTACAACAAAGCGTTTGCACAGGTCTGGAAACTCTCGCGGCAGATGCTGTCGGAAGGTCCGCACATCGACATGATCACGCAGCAATGCCAGGTCCTGTACGATGATCCCGTCATGTGGCAGCACATGGGACGCTCCGTCACTGGTATTTCGGATCGCCGATCAGCAGTCTCTGGCCAGCTGGTTCGCGCCGATCAGAGCGTCATCGACTATTCGATAGCGCCGCTGCCGGACGGTGCCACGCTGATCACCTTTGCGGACGTGACAGATGCCAAACGCGCTGAGCGGGCGCTGCAGGAGCGCAACGACGCGCTGGTGGCGGCGGATCGCCTGAAGAGCCAATTCATCAGGCACATTTCGTATGAACTGCGGACCCCATTGACCAACATCATCGGCTATACGGAGTTCATGCAAGGGCCGCACGTTGGCAGCCTCAACGACCGTCAGCGCGAGTACTTGGGTGACATCGAGGCCTCGTCAAAGACATTGCTGAACATCATCAATGATATTCTCGACCTCGCGACCATTGATGCCGGCGGTTTGGAGTTGAAGGTCGCGCCAGTTGCGGTGCGGCCGATGGTTGAGGCTGCCATCCTCGGATTGCGTGATCGGGCGCGGCTGATGAATGTCACGTTTGACGTCGATCTTCATGCCGACGCCCAAAGCTTTGTCGCTGACGACACGCGGGTACGTCAGGTGCTCTACAATCTGCTGTCAAATGCCATTGGTTTTTCGAAGGCCGGCGACAGCATCCGCATTGCTGGTTGGCGTGAGCGGGGCATGATCGCCTTCGCCGTTGAGGATCGGGGGCCTGGTATTCCCGCGGATCAGTTGGGCAAAGTCTTTGAGCGGTTTGAGAGCCGCAGCCACGGGTCGCGCCATCGCGGCGTTGGCTTAGGCCTGTCGATCGTCAAGAGTTTGGTCGAACTGCACGGCGGCAACGTTTCAGCCTTCAGTGAGCTCGGCCAGGGCACGCGCGTCACCGTTCGCTTCCCGGAAGCTGGCCTCGCGCCCCGCCGTCAACAGCAGGAAGCCGCCTGAGCCGGACATCGACAGGTGGACCATCACGGTCATCGCGGCAACATGACGTTGGTCTTGACCCGCCGAATGTGGAAAAATGGCATCCTGACAGGCGCTTGGCTGCGCTCTAACCACGGGACACTGGATGACCGCGCTTTGGGTCGGGACGGTCGATGAAGCAGGGCTGGCGCGGCTTGCCGAAGTGCTGGCGCTGAAGGTGCAGCCCGGCGATTGCATCGCCTTGCATGGCAATCTCGGCGCGGGCAAGACCACGTTCGCGCGCGCGTTCATCCGAGCCGTTCTGGGCGAACCGGAAGGGGAAGTGCCGAGTCCCACATTCGCGATCGAGCAGGTGTACGAGACGCCGCGGTTGACGATCGCGCATTATGATCTGTATCGCCTGTCGGGACCCGAGGATCTAGCCGAAATTGGTTTTGAGGAGCAGACGCAATCGGCTGTGACATTGGTCGAGTGGCCGGAGCGCGCCGATGCACTGCTGCCGTCCAGCCGGATCGATGTCCGACTTGAGCCGGCGGCGAATAGCGACCAACGCCATGTTGAACTGCGCGCGTCAGGTGCTGCCGTGCCTCGCCTGGCGCGTGCACTGATCATCCATAAATTTCTGGCCGGCTTGCCGGATTGGCAAGCCGCGCACGTTCAATATCTCAATGGTGATGCGTCATCGCGGTCCTATGCTCGTCTGATCACGCCGGAGCGTCGCGCCGTGCTGATGGATGCACCACGCCAGCCGGATGGTCCACCGATCCGCGATGGCAAGCCCTACAGCCGGATTGCACATCTGGCCGAAGACGTGCGGCCGTTCGTGGCGGTGCAAGCGGGTTTGCTGGGTGCCGGCCTCGCAGCGCCGATCCTGCTGGCCCATGATTTGGATGCCGGTCTGTTGCTGACCAGCGATATCGGCGAGCTGTACTTTGGCCGCGCTGTGACCGAGGGCGACGCGCAAGCCCCGTTGTGGTCTGCAGCGGTCGACGTGCTGTTGGCGTTGCGGGCCAAGCCCTTCGCGCACACCCTGCCGCTACCGGACGGGACCACGCACACGCTTCCGCGCTTTGACCGTGCTGCCTTGGAGATCGAACTCGATCTGTTGCTTGATTGGTATTGGCCCACTGCCAAAGGAGCCGCGCCGCCCGCGGCAACGCGGTCTGAGTTCCGGGTGCTTTGGTCGCCGATCCTGGATCGCATGCTGGTTGAGCCGCGCGGCATTTTCCTGCGTGACTTTCATTCCCCCAATTTGTTTTGGCGGCCGGATTTGTCTGGCACGGACCGCGTCGGATTGATTGATTTTCAAGATGCGTTGGCTGAGCCGTGGGCGTACGATCTGGTGTCACTGTTGCAGGATGCGCGCGTCGACGTGCCTGAGGAACTCGAACAACGTGAATTCGCTCGCTATTGCGCGACAATATCGGAGCGTGACGCTGAGTTTGATCGGGAGGCGTTTGCACACGCATATGCAGCATTCGGTGCACAGCGGAACACACGTCTGATCGGCCTCTGGATTCGCCTCCTCCAGCGCGATGGCAAACCCGGATACATGCAACACATGCCGCGCACCTGGGATTACCTCAGGCGCAATCTGGCTCACCCAGGTTTGGGCGACTTGCGCGGCTGGTATCAGCGGCATTTTCCAACTCTGTTTTGATCGCTAGAGCATCGCCGCATGGGGTATCATACCGGCACGCGGTCAGCGGCAAGACCAGTCAGAACATTTCCGGTTCGGTACCAGTCATGGCCGATGTCGGCGCTGGCGTCGCGCACTCACGCGGCCAGTCTCGGCCAAGCGCTTGACTTTGTTGTCGAGGCGTCAGCAGTTTGGGCGTGTCGACGTCATCTGGACCACGCAACGATATTCGTCAGCTTTTCAATGGGAGCCAAACGATGACGATCAGATCCGGTTTTTGCGGCGCAACCATGTTGGCTGCGGCTTGCGTTGCGGTGTCCCCGGCGTGGTCACAGCAAAAGCCCGGGCCACAGAAGGCCGGGATTGAAGGGACATGGAGCGGCTCGGTTCAGCAGCTCGGCGCGCCGAAACCATACGCGTTGAACCTGACGGTCACGAAGGACGGCGGCGCGACGGACTATCCTGATCTCAAGTGCCAAGGCAAACTGACGCGCGTCGGCAGTTCCGGAGGCTACACGTTCTTTTTAGAGACGATTACCAAAGGCGGCATTGGTCAGGGTGGTCAATGCATCAACGGCAGCATCACGGTGCTGACGGCCGGTGATCAACTGGCGTGGGGTTGGGTCGGTGCCGACAAAGGTGCTGCGATCGTGGCCGTGAGCACATTGCTGCGTAAGTGATACCAATCCGCACCAACACTGACTTGTGCGGATGGGTACCCGCGCGCGGGGCTGGCCGGCATTCCAGACCATCCAGGCAACCGGCGAACGCGATGGGTATCCGCGCGCGGGGCTGGCCGGGTGGCCGCGCGCCAAGA
>JAYSUN010000480.1:0-3586 GCA_043719045.1 Hyphomicrobiaceae bacterium
TGGCTCAACTGACGACAGGCCCTAGTTTGATATTTTGTTTCCACAGGTTTTCAACAGGCTCGATTGCTCATCCACAGCTATCAACAGATATGACATGCCCTGCTATGGCAGGCCGGCGACGAATCGTCGATTAAGGTTGGCATGGCAGACATCGAACATATCTATCAGGGCATCCGCGCAAGGCGGGCCGAGATCCAGCGTCAACGCATCGTCCTCGAGCAGGAAGATGCTGAGCTTGCGGTGACAGAGCGGCACATTGCGCGCTTTTTACCCAGCGGTGACGGGCTGGTTCCCATCGGGTCGGTGATGAATGCGGTGGTGCAGGACGTGGCCACAAGATTCACGCCGACGCGGGCATCGATGGGTGCCAATCGCAAGCCGAAGGGCATTCCAACCATCTTTCGGATGGCCTGCGACGTGCTCAGGGAGTCGGCTCGGAACGGCAAGCCTTGGCTAGACTCTCAGGAGATCACGAACGAGATCAAAGCCAGATGGTGGCCAAGCGTGGAAACGTCTGCTGTTCAGCCTCAACTCTGGCGGGCAGCAACCAAGCGCAAGGCTCTTTTGAAGGACGGTACACGGTACGCTCTCCCGAGCCGGACCATCAGTCCAACGGTCAGCGGGGAAAGTTATCCCCGCGAGATCGAGACCACCCATAATGAAGAAGCCCCGCATTGAGGTGCGAGGCTTCTTGAAGGTTCCCGGTGTGCAACCACCGGGGGATTCCGGGCCGTCCCTGTGGTGTCGCAGGTCGGCTCGCAGTCACCGATTAGGGTGACACTGCATCGGCGTAACGGGGCTCTGGTCGTCACCGACCATCCCCACCCATCTTACCGAGGCCCATCCCCTAGCCAGGGAACCTCGGCCGCAACAGAGGAGTGCAAGGTATGCCATTAGAACGCCGTAGGGCTTGAAACGACAGGCACCAGCAGTACGATCAGGCTCGCCTTGACGTGGGGCCGCGCAAGCGGTTCCCACGTAGGGTCTTGCCTATCACACAGGCCCGATTCCGTCCAGTTTCAGGCGGCAACGGCTGTGGGTAAGTGCCGCAAATCGACGGTTTCGCACCCGATCACCCGTAAGCACTGGATCATGAAAGCGGCGGTGAACCCGCCACGGCTGATTTTGTTGGCCAAGTTGCGCTCGGTTTCCGGGTTTCCCGCCGCCGTCAGCCGCTCGGCTAAATCCCGATAGCTCAAGCCTCTTCGCTTCAGTTCCGCCTTGAGTAACGCCTTGGCGTGCTCGGCCCATTCTTCGTCCTTCATGGCATCCTCACCGCTGTCGGGATAAAAATCATCATATTCGATGTTTTCATCATTGACAACGGGGTGAATACATATCATATTCGGTGAAGTTTATACCGGATACGATGATGTCAGCCCAGAGGATCACAAAAACGCACTTCATGCTCCTGGCGAAAGCCCGGACCATGAGCCTGCGTGACGTGTTCTCGGCTGGTGAGGAAGCGGCCTTCACGACCTTCTGCAAAATTCGCTGGTCCGAGACCGATGGCGAGCCCGTCTGCCCCCGCTGCGGCTCGATCGGAGCCTATAAGATCACGACGAGGAAAAAATTCAAATGCCGTAGCGCGGCTTGCCATCATCAGTTTTCGCCCACGTCGGGCACCATCTTCGCTTCGCGCAAGATGGCCTATGTCGATCTGCTCGCGGCCATCCTGATCGTCGTCAACGGAGCCAAGGGCGTATCGGCCCTGCAACTGGCCCGCGATATCGACTGCCAGCACAAGACGGCCTTCGTGCTCGGCCACAAGCTGCGCGAAGCCCTGGCCGCAGAAATCGCCGGCACCACGCTTTCGGGAACGGTCGAAGTCGATGGCGCTTACGTCGGCGGCCACATTCGCCCCGCCAATCTTAAAGAAAACCGCCGCGATCGTCGCCTTGCCGAGAACCAGACCGGCAAGCGCCGTGTCGTCGTCGTCGCCCGCGAGCGCAAGGGCCGCACGGTAACGACCGTGACCCGTGCCGAAGCCGATGGCGTCGCCTTCGTGAAGGCCGTCGTGACCAACGGTTCGAAGATTCACGCCGACGAAGCCGCACATTGGGATGCCCTGCACGCCAAGTTCGACACCTTCCGCATCAACCACTCGGAAGCCTATTCGAAGGACGGCGCGTGCACCAACCAAGCCGAAAGCTTTTTAGCTCGCCTTCGCCTCATGATCGGTGGCCAGCATCACCACGTCAGCCCGCAGCATCTTCACCAGTACGCCACCCATGCGGCTTGGATGGAAGATCATCGGGGCGAGGACAATGGCCAACTGTGTCACCGCGCGCTCGGGCTGGCTCTGGCTCATCCGGTCAGCCGGAACTGGAAGGGGTATTGGCAGCGGGCGGGCGCAAAGAGTTAACAAATTGTTCACGTCTCAATGAGAGACTACGCCATTGACGCATACGCCATTGACAGACTCCGCCAAAGACGGATACATTGTGTGTAGCGCAGGGGGCGGCGCTGCAACACACCGGCTATAAGGGGGTTAGTAATGGCCGAGACAACAGCCGCCGCCATGCTGGCGGGCTTAAGTGCAAACGCAATACGCATACGAGTTATTGAAACACAATCGTTCACAAGAGCAGCAAAAAAACTCCTCACCGACGAGGAAAAGATCGATCTCAGGCAACACGTAGCTCAGCTACGTGAGCTTGGTACGATCATTCCTGGAACGGGCGGGCTCAGAAAGTTGCGTTGGGCGCAAGACAACAAAGGGGGGAAACGTGGAGGGAACAGAGTTATCTACTACTATATGGAAGACAACCTGCCACTTTATCTGTTGGCACTATATCCGAAATCGAGACAGGAGAACATGACCCAGCCGGAACGTAAGGCGGCACGCAAGTTTGTCGAGACGCTCAAGAAGGAAATTAAGGACTCGATCAAGAAGCGTGTTCAACTTCGGTTGGTAGAGGGACACATCACCACGGTGAAAGTACTGCGTTAAGGGAGAGAACCAATGAAAGACAACTCTATCCTAGAGGGGTTAAAGGATGCCGTCCGCCATGCGCGAGGTGACGGAGTTCGACGCGATGTTAGCGTAATCTACGTCGAAAACCCTGTCGACGTGAAGTCGATCCGTGAGGGAATGGGCCTAACACAGCGAGAGTTTGCGGATAAGTTTGGCTTTTCCATCGGAACACTTCAAAACTGGGAGCAGGGGCGCCGGCGCCCGGCAGGGGTCAACAGAAACTTTCTCAAGGTGATCGAAAAGTTGCCCGATGAAGTGCAGCGCGTTCTTGCTGCCTAATTGCACAATGTGCGGCGCGCACGATGGCTGCGCGCCGTATGAATAGAGTTATCACCATGTCCGGCTACGACAAGCACCCCGACTACGGCGGCCCACCGGTCACTTGGCGGTTCTACAGGGTCATTGCGGCTGTTGTAGGCGGCTTCGCTCTGGTTCTGCTGTGGCTCAAGTTCGCTTGAGTTCCCACAACGCGTACTGACCCGGACCCTGTATCCTCCTGACCTCGCCTCTGACTTCCCAATGACGCAAGCAGGCTCCCGTGCGCTTGGACATCGTTTTGGAAAGGCTCTGGTTGCCGGAGTTCAACCCCCGCCCGATCATCACCTGTTC
>JAYSUN010000049.1:0-2355 GCA_043719045.1 Hyphomicrobiaceae bacterium
CGGCCACCGATAGATATTGACTTTGCCCAGACGCTTGCGAGCAGCCTCCTCGTTCAGGCCGACATTGGCAATTTCCGGATCGACGAACGTGACCCACGGGATATGATCTGTTGAGGCCTTGGCAGGTAAGCGGAACAGGGCGCGCCGGATCACAATGCCGGCATGATAGTTCGCCACATGCGTAAACTGCAGTCCGCCGATCACATCACCGATGGCGAAGACATTGCGGTTGGAGGTGACCAAGCCGGAATCCACTTCGATGCCACGTTTATCATATTTGATGCCTGCAGCCTCAAGGCCAAGGTCAGAGATATTTGGCTTCCGACCAGCGGCGACAAGAATGTGTGAGCCTTCGACAATGCTGGTATCGCCAGCCTCGCTGATGTGCACGCGGACACGTCCAACCACGCCTTCGACCTTTTCAACCCGCACCCCCTCGCGGATCAGCAGGCCTTCGGCGCGCAGGCTCTTGAGGGCGACAGCCGTCAATTCCGGATCATCCTTGCCGAGAGCTTTCATCCCCTCGAGGACAGTCACATCGGCGCCGAGGCGGCGATGTGCTTGCGCCATTTCCATACCGATCGGGCCACCTCCGATGACGATCAAATGACCGATCTGCTGCTGGTTGTCGAAAATCGTTTCATTGGTGAAGTATGGCACACTCTCAAGGCCCGGAATTGGCGGCACGGCCGGTGCGGAGCCGGTCGCGATAATGAAGCGGCGTGCCTTGATGCTGTTGTCGCCGGCAACGACAGTGTCTGGCGAGACAAAGCGGGCCGCAGCTTGGATGACGTTGACGCCCAAGCCGGTGAAGCGCTCGACTGAATCATTTGGCGCGATGGCGGCAATGACACTCTTGATATGATCGTGGACACCTTTTGGGTCGACAGCTGGAGACACCGGACGCACGCCAAAGGGTGCTGATGTGCGCATGATGTGGGCGCGCCGTGCCGCTGCAATCATCGCCTTCGATGGCACGCAACCATAGTTGAGACAGTCGCCTCCCATTTTGTGCTTTTCGATCAGGATGACACTGACGCCCATCTGCGCAGCTGCCGACGCCACCGACAATCCGCCCGACCCAGCTCCGATGATGCAGAGATCGCATTCCAGTTTTTGCGCGATTTCGATGCCCGCACTGTCGGTCACAGTCTTGAGTTTGGACGGCACTGCGCCCTTGGCATCGATGCGCATCGCGCCGGGTTTGGCATGCTCAGCCATGACGTTGGCTCCATTTCTTGTAAGCGACGGGAATGAGGGCGACAATGCTGAGTAACGTCAACGCAATCAGGATTTCCTTAGTGACAAGACTTTTAGGTGAGAGTTCAAGTGGGCAAACGGCGGCCGTCTTGCTGGCAAGGCAAAGGATCTGATCGGCCTTGGCTTTGGCGAAAACGCTATCCAGGCCCGCACCGATCGATGCAAAGGCAAAAGTTGCGGGCATGATGCCGAAGAAAGTCGCAATCGCATAGATGCGGAACGGGACGCCGAGGAGTGCTGCAGCGATGTTGACGATAAAAAACGGAAACGCCGGCACCAGGCGCAAGAACAGCAGATAGTTGAAAGCGTCTTTCTGAAAACCATCGACCAGACCATTGATGGCGGGGCCGGCTTTGGCACGCAGACCTTCACCAAAGGCCGTGCGGGCAATCATGAACAAGAGGAGCGCGCCGAGAGTGGCACCGGTCACTGCTGCAGCGCCGCCAAGCAACCAGCCAAACATGAGGCCACCGGACAGCGTGAGAATGGCGCCACCGGGAACCGACAGAGCAACGGCGCCAGCGTACGCCGCAATATAGCCAAGCAGCGCCAAGACAAGATTGCCCGTGAGAAATCCCTGAAAGCGGTCGCGAAACGCAAACACATTTTCCAAAGTCAGCAACTTGTGCCAGCCTTTGGCGAGAATCAACGCGAGCACACCCGCCACAACTAGAAGCGGCAGGTAGCGCAACCACTGCGGTCGATCAGCTTGAGCGTCGGCCATCCTGACCTTCTCCTAAATCTCGATTGGTAAAAGCATAGCAGGACGCCTGATTCCAACATTGGAGCCTCGACACACCATCCACACCTTCACAAACGGCACAGAGGCAATAGAAGCAATGCTTGTCTGCGTCATGAGACGACGTCTGATTTCGGACCGGAAACGGTCTCCAACGACACAGTCAAAACTTCCGCGCGCCGGTATGACCTAGTCCGGGGTCGAGTTGTTGCACCCAGAAAGTCTACGAGTCATGAGCCACCTCCGCAGCCCAGACCCAATGACTTGAGCCGCGCCAACAGAGTCCGTTTTATCTGGTGACATCATTGAGAGTCCAAACGTAGTCGTAACTATCGATTTTGGTGATGCCGTTGAGT
>JAYSUN010000481.1:0-10182 GCA_043719045.1 Hyphomicrobiaceae bacterium
GTTTCGGGCCGGTCGCTTTTCTGGCATAGTCACTCCAGGCTGACGCGTTGATTGCAAAGCCCTGAGGTCAACAATCGACAGGATCATGCGCCGCCAGTCCGCCAGCAACCTAACCGCCGCCAACCGTCCCGCCCCCAGGACACCCCGCGCCATCGTGCGGCAGCTCCTCGGTGCGGAGCCGCGCTGGACGCTCTTGTCCGTGCTTTTGTTCGCCCTGTTGGTGCTACCCATCGCCACCACGATCGTCCTCGCGTTGCGCCCGTCTCAAGGGACACTCCAGCACCTGTTGCGCACGGTGTTGCCGGGTGCATTGCTCGAAACCCTTCTGCTGATGGTGGGCACGGGTCTGGTTACGGTCATCGTCGGCACCGGCACCGCTTGGCTCGTGACCATGTATCGTTTTCCTGGACGGGCTTTGCTTGACCGGCTGCTGGTGCTGCCACTCGCGATGCCGACCTACATTCTGGCCTATGCGTATGTTGAAATGTTCGATTTTGCCGGCCCCGTGCAATCCGGCTTACGTCAACTGTTTGGCTGGCAGAGTGCGCGCGACTACAGTTTCCCCGATATCCGTTCGCTTGGCGGCGGCATCTTCGTCACCTCGGTTGCATTGTACCCCTACGTCTACCTCAGTGCCCGTGCCAGTTTCGTCCAGCAATCCGTCTGCGTTCTCGAGGTCGCCCGCACGCTCGGCCGCACCTCGATTGGCGCCTTCACGTCCGTTGCATTGCCGCTGGCCCGGCCGGCGCTCGCAGCGGGCGTCGCTCTCGTCATGATGGAATGCATGAACGAATTCGGCGCCATGCAGTACCTCGGTGTCAATACACTCACCGTCTCGATCTACAGCACGTGGCTGGAGCGTGGCAGCCTGCCGGGTGCCGCTCAGATTGCCGTTGCAGCGCTTTGCCTCGTCGCCGGCCTCGTTTGGATCGAGCGAGCGGCCCGCCAAGGCTCAAAATTTCATCACACCACCGGCCGCTATCGCGCCATCCCGTTCCAGGACTTGTTCGGTTGGCGCGCAGCTGGCGCCATTGCCGCGTGCTGCGTTCCGGTTCTGTTGGGCTTTGTCTTGCCGTTTGGAATCTTGGTGCATCGGGCCTGGACGCATGTCGACCAAGCCTTGGCCGCAGGCTTCTGGGCGGCGGCCTGGCGCTCGATCCTGTTGGCCGCCGTAGCCGCGGTCGTTGCAGTTGTCATCGGTGTGATCCTGGCCTACGCGAGCCGGGTCGCCAAATCCCATATTGTCAGCAAAGCCGCTATGGTTGCAGGCTTCGGTTACGCGCTGCCGGGCACCGTTCTGGCTCTCGGCCTGCAGCTCCCGCTCGCCACCGTCGACAACTGGTTCGACGGCATCGTCCGGGGTTACACTGGGTATTCGACCGGCCTTCTGCTTTCGGGCACGATGGTCATTCTGGTCCTGGCTTACGTCATCCGCTTCCTCACGGTTTCCCTTGGCGCCATCGATGCTGGACTTGAACGCCTGTCACCGAATCTCGACGCCGCCGCTCGCACGCTTGGCGAAACCGCCACCTCGGCATTACGCCGTGTCCATTTGCCATTGATCTTGCCCGCGCTCGGCACCGCGGGCTTGCTGGTTTTCGTCGACGCCATGAAAGAGCTGCCAGCGACCCTGCTGCTGCGTCCCTTCAACTTCGAGACCCTCGCCACCCACGTCTACGCCCGTGCCGCCATCGAACAATTTGAAGCCGCAGCACTCGGCGCGCTCGCCATTGTTTTCGTCGGCTTGCTGCCGGTCCTCTATCTCCACAAAACCATCGCCGGCGGCCGTGCCGGTAAGTGAGCCTGGCGCGATCCGGCCTGCGTCGCGCCTAGTTATACCCATCTGCATAAACTCTGACGTGTGCGGATTGGTGTCCGCGCGCGGGGCTGGCCACTCTTGTTCAGTAGGAATGGTGGCCGCGCGCCAAGAACAGAGAATACCAGCCCGCATCCCCTACAGGAAAGAGTCAAGATTTCTGCGGGCTGGTATTATCACCGGTCAATTTCCCCGAACACGATATCCAGAGAGCCCAAGATCGCACTCACGTCCGCCAGCATGTGGCCACGGTTCATGAAGTCCATCGCCTGCAGATGCGCAAAGCCGGGCGCTTTGATTTTGCAGCGATACGGCTTGTTCGAGCCATCCGCGACCAGATACACGCCGAACTCGCCTTTTGGCGCTTCAACACAGGCGTAGACCTCGCCGGCAGGAACGTGAACGCCCTCGGTGTAGAGCTTGAAATGGTGAATCAGCGCTTCCATCGAGCGCTTCATTTCGGCACGCTTCGGCGGCGCCACCTTCTTGTCAGCTGTTGTCACGGGACCCTGCCCGGCAGCCGACATCAGCTTATCGCAGCACTGGCGCATGATGCGCGCGGATTGGCGCATTTCCTCGATGCGCAAATGATAGCGGTCGTAGCAGTCGCCGTTCTTGCCGATCGGGATATCGAAGTCCATTTCGGCGTAACATTCATAGGGCTGCGATTTGCGCAGATCCCACGCGGCACCTGAGCCGCGCACCATCACGCCGGAGAAGCCCCACTTGAAGCACTCTTCCAGACTGACGACACCGATATCGGCATTGCGCTGTTTGAAGATTCGATTTTCCGACAGGAGGGCTTCAATATCGTCGACCACCTTCGTAAACGGCGTGATCCAGTCGGCAATGTCCTGGACCAGCTTTTCCGGCAGATCCTGGTGCACGCCGCCGATCCGGAAGTATTTGGCGTGCATGCGCGAACCTGACGCACGTTCATAAAACACCATCAGCTTTTCGCGCTCTTCAAAACCCCACAATGGCGGTGTCAGCGCGCCAACGTCCATGGCTTGTGTGGTGACGTTGAGCAGGTGCGATAGAATCCGGCCAATCTCGGAATACAGCACGCGGATCAGCTGCGCACGGTAGGGCACCGTCACGCCGAGCAGCTTCTCGGCCGCGAGACAGAAAGCATGCTCCTGGTTCATCGGCGCCACGTAGTCGAGGCGGTCAAAATAGCCGATGGCTTGCAGGTACGTCTTGTGTTCGATGAGTTTTTCAGTGCCACGGTGCAGCAGGCCGATATGCGGATCAACGCGCGTCACCACTTCCCCGTCCAACTCCAGCACCAGGCGCAGCACGCCGTGTGCAGCTGGGTGTTGCGGGCCGAAGTTGATGTTGAAGTTGCGAATTTCGGTCTCGGCCATGGGGACACATGTCTCTTCAGGATGGTCAGCAGCAGTTAGCGAACAAAGCGCGCGTTGCCAACCGGGCACGATGGCTCATCGGCGCAATCTGCCGGGTTGTTCACGAAGCTAACGCCGCCACAATCTCAGCCATCAGCTCCTGGGCAATAAGCTCATGCCCGCGTGCCGTAAAGTGAATGCCATCAGCTTGCAGATTGCCGTCGCGTGCGCGCTCAAAAGCTACCGCCACTCGGACGACCCGAATACCGCGCTGACCAAGACTGTCTTGAATTTGCATGATGTTACGCTCGCGTTCGGCGTGGCTCACGCCGGTCCTGGCGTCATTGCTGCCCGGTTGAAACAGCACGACGCGCGTCGCCTCCGGAACGCATCTATCAAGCCGGGCAAGTATGTGCCTTGTGGTGTCGCCCGCAATGCCAGCATTCTGAACTCGCACATGGAGGCCGCGGACCGCCAGGAGGCGCTCGATCACCGCTGGATAAGCCTGCTCAACACCCACTCCATAGCCAGCGGTATTGCTGGCACCCAGCGCCACGATCTCTGCGCGTACCATGGCGTTGACCTCAAACTGTGTTGATCCGCATTAACGGTCTTGCCGCGAGACCACTCACTGTGCCCCGTTAACGGCATGTTTACTGCAATGCCTCCGGTCATCCAAACCGTCGAGGACCTGGCGCATGAGTTCGACCGAAACTTTCCCCTCGGGTACGATCGCTGATGCAACACGGGGCCCCGCGACTGACGCCGTGTCCTGGCGCGCATGCCTCATCGCCATTGGCATCACCGGCCTGCTGGCGCTGGCAGGACAATCCTTTGCCAATGGCGCCTCAGATTTTGCTACGGTTCTGCTGAAAGACGTCAATCCGGCTTTCATCCGCGTCGCCATTCCGGCCATTTCCTCAGCCTACCAGCTGCTTCTGGTTTGGTTGCTGTTGGGCTGGCTCTACGGCGCGCGGCGGCGCACTCTCCTGGCTTTGGCCTGGCCTGATTTGAAGGTTTGGCAATGGGCCGCAGCCCTTGTTGGGGTCTACGCCGTCAAAGCTGTTGTCAGCATTGCGGTCGTGGCATTCATCCAGGCCATCGGTGCCGATCCTGCAGCCCGCGTGGCCGGCGGCGCCCTTGAAGCTGTCGCGCCTCTCGGTGCCATCATGCGTTCACCCATGTGGCCGCTGCTCCTGTCAGCCGGCATTCTCGCAGCGGTTGCCGAGGAATTGATCTACCGCGGCTATCTCTCGCAGACCCTTGAGGGCTCGCGCTTGGGCTTCTGGGGCGGCGCAACTCTCGCGGCCGTGATCTGGGCCGCGCTGCATCTGTACTACCCATTCGGCATCCAGGTCGTTTTGGTCATCGTTGGTCTTTCACTCAGCTGGCTGCGAGCCCGGACCGGCAGCATTTATCCCGGGATGCTCTGGCACATTGCGAACAACGCCGTAGCCTTGATCGTCTTGAAAATGATTGGTTAAGTGTGCTGCCGGTCGCCCGCGGCATAGTGCCGGTTGTCGAGCTATCGTCAGCCTTGAGCGTTGAATCCGCTTGCACCCTCATCTAAGCATGCCGCGCGTTCAGACTTCCACCCGGCAGGGATCACCATGACACTTGAAACCGAAAGCGTCCTCGACCGCCGCAATCTGCGGCGCCGCGTCGGCTTGTGGCGTGGGCTTGCGATCGGGGCGGGCGCCTTAGCTATTGGGGCTTTGGCCACGCATTTGAGTGGCGGCCGCTTAAGCGACAGCAAGCACATCGCCCGCGTCACCATCGAAGGCATGATTACGGAAGATCGTGACATGCTCCGGCTCTTGAAGCGCGTTGGAGAAAACAAGAGCATCAAGGGTGTGATCTTGTTCATCAACAGCCCCGGTGGCACGACGACCGGTGGTGAAGCCTTGTTCGAAGCCGTCAGTGAGATCTCAAAAACCAAACCCGTCGTGGCGCAATTCGGCACCGTTGCAGCGTCCGCCGCCTACATCACCGGGCTTGCCTGTGACCACATTGTCGCCCGTGGCAATTCCATCACCGGCTCGGTCGGGGTTATCTTTCAATGGCCAGAGGTATCCGGTCTGCTCGATAAGTTCGGCGTCAAGATGAATGAAATCAAAAGCGGCCCCCTCAAGGCTGTGCCATCGATGTTCGAGCCGATCAGCCCGGCGGGTCGCAAGGTGTCGGAGGAAATGGTGGCTGAGTCACAGAAGTGGTTTTTGGACCTTGTCAAAGTTCGCCGCGGCGTCATCACTGCTGACATCCCAGGCCTCGAGCAGGGCCGCATCTATTCTGGCCGCGAGGCCTTGCAGCACAAGCTGGTCGACAGCATCGGCGGCGAAGCTGAAGTCATGAGGTATCTTGAAGACAAGCGCAACACGCCCAAGAATCTGAAGATTGTCGACTGGCGTCCGCGCCGCGACACCGATTTTGGCTGGCTGCGCTTGTCAGCTGCTTTGTTCGGGCGTTTGCTGGGCTCAAACGACGCCGAAACTCAAATTCTTAACATCCACAAGGGATTTTCGGCTTCGCTGCTTGACGGCCTCGTTTCAGTTTGGCAACCTGCTGAAAAATAATGCGATAACCAATGGTCGTTGGATGCAATCTGCAGCCAGGATCAGCGGGTGAAGTGGGGATTTGGTAACATCGTTGCGACACTAGCAGGAGCCGATACGGCTCCAGATACGCCAACCACGGTCATTTCTAACCGGCGTTGGCTCGAACAGAAACACTAGGGAAACGTGTAACGCATCGCGGGGAAAACCGCCTGGTCCTGGCAGTCCGGGTGCCTAACAGCGTTGTGGCGTGGCAAAGGGGCTATATCGTGATCAAATCGGAGTTGATTCAGAAAATCGCGGCATCAAACCCACATTTGTTGCAGCGGGATATCGAGCGCATCGTCAACGTTATGTTTGACGAGATTGTGTCGGCACTCGCACGGGGCGATCGCGTTGAGTTGAGAGGCTTCGGAGCCTTCACCGTGAAGTATCGCGCGCCGCGGACCGGCCGCAATCCGCGCACCGGCACGCCGGTCTCCGTGACCGAGAAATTCGTGCCGTTTTTCAAGACCGGCAAAGAACTGCGCGATCGCCTGAATACCGGGGCTAAGGCGCCGGCCGCCTCGGCCAATGGCAAAGCCAAACGCAAGCCCGCCAGCCCCCCTGCCAACAGCACCGCTGGACCTCGTAAAGCCACGGCTGCGACTGCCAAAACGCAAATGTAGCACCCCAGCCAGTCTGACTTGCCTCGAGCGTGCTACACTCCAAGCCTGTGCGACTGAAGCCCAGCCTGTGCTGCGCAAACGAAAGGGCGGCCGGCGCGCCACAAGCGTGTCGGCATGCCCAAGAGAAACAGGAGAGTTGGGTGCTGAAGCGATTCTTGTGGGCCATTCTGGCTCTGCCGGCCGGACTGATTCTAGTCACACTGGCGGTTGCCAACCGCCAACCCGTGCGCCTCGTGCTCGACCCTTTCCGTCCAGAAGCCCCGTTGCTCGCCATGGAACTGCCGCTCTACGGGTACATGTTGGGTGCCCTCATTCTGGGCGTTGTCTTGGGCGGCATGGCGACATGGATGACGCAGGGCCGTTGGCGCAAAACCGCACGTTCGAAATCGCAGGATGCGATGCGCTGGCAGGCTGAGGCGGATCGCTTAGCGCGCGAGCGTGATGCCAACGTCGAAGGCCAGAAGCGGCTGAGCGCGCGCTGACGTCACCGAGGACCGCTGATCATGCATTTCATTGCTGCAGCCACCGTCGAGAAACATCTCAGTTATCCCGGTCTGGTCGACACTCTGGAGGCGGCCTTTCGCAACGGTGCCATCGCGCCGCCACGGCATCATCATCAGGTCCCGCTCGGCGCCGGCCGACCTCAGGCCACATGGCTGCTGATGCCGGCCATCACCGCGGTGGGTCCGGGCCGCGACATTGCCGGTCCGTACATGGGCATGAAGTCCGTGACGGTCTTTCCTGACAACGGCACGCGCTACAATAAGCCTGCCATTGCCGGGATGTATTTACTGCTGTCGACCGAGACGGGCGAAACCCTGGCCATCATGGATGCAACCCGTCTGACTGTCTGGCGGACGGCCGCCGCTTCAGCGCTGGCCGCTCGATATCTTGCACGTCCTGATGCAACCCGGATGGTGATGGTTGGCGCCGGCGCCTTGGCGCCCTACTTCATCCGTGCTCACGCCTCGGTCCGGCCCATTCGCGAGGTGTTGGTTTGGAACCGGTCTCGAGCCGGCGCCGAGGCCATCGCAACACAGTTTGCAGGCACATCGCTCGATGTCCGCGCCACCGACGATCTCGAGGCGGCCTGTCGCCAAGCCGACATCATCTCGACAGCCACGTTGGCAACCGAACCACTCGTCCGTGGCGCCTGGTTACAGCCTGGCACCCATGTCGACAGCGCGGGCGCGTACAACAAATCCATGCGCGAAACCGATGACGATGTCGTCCGCCGCTCGCGCATTTTCGCCGATACGATGGCCGGCGCATTTGGCGAAGCCGGCGACCTGCTGCAACCGATCGCGGCTGGTGTCATCAGCCGCGACGCCGTCCTCGGCGACCTGTATGATCTCACACGTGGCACAATACCGGGCCGGACATCGCCTGCCGACATCACCTTCTTCAAATCGGTCGGCGCCTCGATCGAAGATCTGGCAGCAGCCGTCGCGGTCTACGAGGCATTCTGCCACCCGTGAGACACGGACTGGAGCATTTTCCGACGAAGTGGCTTTCCGGTTCGTCGTAGAAAATGCGACCAAGCAAAGACTTAGAGCGCAATTCCGATTCCGAAGGATCGGAATGTGCTCTAGAGTTTGCCGATACCATCGCGCACAATCGGCCAGAGCGACGCGATCAAAAGAGCTGCCATCGCCAGGTTGAAACGCCGCACCCGGGCAGGTGTGTCGAGCACGCGCCGGACCAGCACACCAAAGCCCGCCCAGATGGCCAGTGACGGCCAGCACGCCACGACGAAGGCGACAGCAAAAACGGCGACGGTTGACCAGAATCGCTCGGGTGCGGCGTACGTGGCGATGCCGCCAAGTGCCAAAATCCAGGCCTTTGGATTGACCCATTGAAACACGCAGGCCTGCCACACTGTCAGCGGCTTGGGCGCGGCTGACGCATCGAGCCCCAGCGTCGAAGCGCTGCCAATCTTCCAAGCCAGCCAGAGCAAGTAGAGGATACCGGCCACTTGGACCGACGGGTACAGCCACGGCACGGTTTGCAGGACGCCACCGAGACCGACGGCTGCAGCCAGCAGCATCACCGGAAAGCCGCAGCAGACACCAAATAGAAACGGCAGCGTCGCCCGGAACCCGAACGTGGCCCCCGATGACAGCGCGATGACATTGTTCGGGCCGGGTGTGATGGCCATGACGAACACGAACGCAAACAACGATACTACAACTTCGAACGGGACAAGGGGCATGGCTCAAGACCGAGCATCAAGCAGAAGTTTCACACCCAGCACGCCGAGCAGCGTCGCCATGATCCGATCGACAATCGGCTTCACGCGGAGATAAGCTGCGCGCGGACGATCCGCTGAAAACAGCAGCCCAACCAGCGCGTACCACACCAGTTCGTTGACAAAAACGATCCCCAGGATGGCTCCAATCAGAGCCGGTGACGGGTCTGGCGGCAAGACAGTCACGAATATCGAGCCGAAAAAGACCGCCACTTTCGGGTTGGTCAATTGGGCCAGAAGCGCCACGCGAAACGCCGTACTGATCGAGGTCTGCGGTGCGTCTCCCCTCACGGACACGGCGTCCGGTGCGTGCCGCCAAACCATGACCGCCAGATACAGCAGATAGAGGCCACCCGCCAACTTGAGACCGCTATAGAGCCATTGAGCCTGTTGAAACAGAAGCGCCAGACCCAGCATTGCGCCGATGGCCCAAGGCAGCACACCCAGTCCACACGCCAAAGCACCCGCGAACGCCGCCGCACGCCCTGACGCCAGCGCCGAACGTGAGATCAACAAGAATGTCGGCCCCGGACTCATGACAGCGATGAAGTGCACTACGGCGAGAACGGCCAAGGATTGCCAAACCGGCTGAGACAGAAGGCTTTGCATAGCGGCTCGCTCACAATGGGAATACCCGCAACGATGGCCGATTGAGCTGGCGGCTGCAAGTCGGCAAATCGGGCTTCGGCCTCAACCGCAGTCCGGGCCTGCCACACATGAGTAAAACCATGCCAGCTGTCCACCCTGCGATCCGCTCAGCTGTGCGCTATGCAACACCGGTTCATCACGTGTGCCAAAAAGCGGCCATCACCCCCATGGCGCCAAGCCACGAACGATGTTTCTGTGGCTCAGATATTCCTGTCGCGCCAAACGATGGGGAATGCGGCAATTGACTTGATCGTATCGAACCCGGAGTGCACGATGGCCGAGGCAGCAGCTCAACAAGAAATCAAGTCCATTCACACGGCCGATAAAACTCTGGATGCCCTCATCATCGGCGCGGGCTTTGCCGGACTTTACCAACTCCACACCCTGCGCGATCGCCTCGGGCTCAACGTTGAGGTTTTGGAAGCCGGTGATGGGATTGGCGGCACATGGTATTGGAACCGTTATCCTGGCGCTCGCTGCGACTCGGAGAGCCACTCCTATTGCTACACATTCTCGGAACCGATCGCGCAGACATGGCAGTGGTCGGAGCGCTATCCGGGCCATGCTGAAATTCGCCGTTATCTCAACCATGTCGCCGACACGCTCGATCTGAAGCGCAATATCCGCCTCTCGACGCGCGTCACCGGGGCACGCTACGATGAGATCGAAAACCGTTGGCATGTGACGACATCGGACGGCACAACTTTCATCACTCAGTTTCTAGTGGCAGCCGTTGGCTGTCTATCGACTGCGAACATCCCGAGTATCCCAGGGCTCGACACCTTTGCTGGTCAGTGGGTGCACACCGGCAGGGCAATTCAATTCATGAAGTCAGCAGCAGCTTGATCGCGGCTTTGGGCCGAGCGGCGTAGGCGGGGCGGGCGGCGGTGGGTTTCTGGCCGGT
>JAYSUN010000482.1:0-10179 GCA_043719045.1 Hyphomicrobiaceae bacterium
AACCCATCGAAACGCGAGCGGTTGGGCCACCGTCGATCGCCTAGAACTTTGAGCGCTCCGAACCACAACTGAATCGCTTCAGGCCGGGTACTGTTTGCCTTCGCTGCCGATCACCGGCGTGGCACGACTTTGACTTACGCCTTGCCGACGCGTTCGCCGTCGCCTAAGACCACTCAATTCAAATTCCTGCCCGTCCCGGAGACAAGCATGCATCTGTCATCTTCCATCTCGGCCATTGTCACCGGCGGCGCATCAGGCCTCGGTGGCGCCACCGCAAAGGCCCTGGCCGAAAAGGGCGTGAAAGTTGCTATTTTCGATATGAACGAAGCCACGGGCCTAAAACACGCGGTCGCGATCGGTGCCAAATTTTACCAGGTCGACGTGACCAATGAGGCCAGTATCGATGCCGCACTCGCAGCCGCCCGAAGGGACAATGGCGCCGAGCGCATCTTGGTCAATTGCGCGGGCATTGGTGTGGCCAAGCGCATTACCAGGAAAAACAAGGAGACCGGCGCGATCGAAGCTCATGATCTCGCGACCTTCGCGAAGGTCATTCAAGTGAATTTGATCGGCACCTTCATGATGCTGGCGAAGTGCGCGGCCAGCATGCAGACGCTGACAGCAGTCACGCCCGATGGCGAACGCGGCGTGATGATCAACACGGCCTCGGTTGCTGCCACCGACGGCCAAATCGGGCAAGTCGCCTATTCCGCATCCAAAGGCGGCGTCCTCGGCCTCACACTCCCGGTCGCCCGCGACCTCGCGCAATCCGGTATCCGCGTGAACACGATCATGCCGGGTTTGTTCATGACGCCGATGATGTCGGGATTGCCGGACGAGGCGCAGAAGTCGCTGTCAGCCTCGGTCCCGTTCCCGGCCCGGCTCGGCGATCCGGCAGAGTATGCCATGCTGGCGTGCCACATCTGCGAAAATAGCATGCTTAATGGCGAGTCCATTCGCCTCGACGGTGCCTTGCGGATGGCACCACGTTGAGACTGCAGCATCATCTGCAACTCAACGCCTGTCGCGTGCGCCGTCATCAGCATGCGACGTGTTCACCTCAATTCTGGCCGAGGCTAGGCAAAGCCTTGATTTCATGGCAATGAGGCGCCTCTGTAAAAGTTAGGGACGGCAGGATATGGCTGAGGCGCAGCCAGTGCCGAGCTGGCATCGCTGTCGGGGTGTCGAATCGTAGGTGTGTGCTCATGCGTGGCGTAAACTGTAGCACGGCCAGTCTCCTGAACTGGTCCAGGCAGGCGCACAAATTCGGACGTGCCGTTTGGCCCGTCGTCGGTTACGCGACCTGTCTCAGCCTCACAGGGCTGGTCTTGGTCACGGGATTGAACCGCCTCGTCACGGTGGTCATGACATCTACCGATATGACACCTGCTAGAGACATGACACCTGCGGCAATCCGACCCGCCATCGGGCAAGCGCCGACCATCAGATCCGCAACCGTCCAGCCGCCGGCAACCCGGATCATTCGGTCAGCGTCCTTCGTTCCAACCAATGATGAATGGTCCGAGAAGCTTCGTGATACCGCCTTCTGGGCCAAACATCGTGCCGGCGGCTCTAAGCCCGCAAACTGGACTAAACCGGAACCAGAGCCGGGCCAACGCGCCTACCTTGGCTTTACCGATCCGACAGGGCGGTTGCTGGGCTTTGATCCCCGCCGCAACAGGCTCGCCCCGCGAGCCAACGATGACGACAACGGCGGCTCGAACAGTGGCGGCGACACCTATCGGACCGTCTGTGTGCGCACCTGCGACGGCGCGTTCTTTCCACTGAGCTTTTCGACCACGCGGGCTCACTTCGATGCCGATGCGGCGCGCTGCGAGAAGAGTTGTGGCGGTGAGTCCCGCATGTTCTTCCACAAAAACCCGGGTAGCGACATCGGCGAAATGGAAGACCTGCAGGGGCGGCCTTACAAAAAGCTGCCAACGGCATTCCTCTTCAAAACCAAATATGTTGAGGCCTGCAAGTGCCGTCCACATCCCTGGGAAGAGGCCTCGCTGACACGCCACAAAGTCTACGCCCTCGAGCAGTTGCAAGCGAAGGGCAACAAGACCGCAGCTGTCGAGTTGACGGATCTGCGCGCCAAACTGAAGCAGACGGAGACTGAGGCTGCGGCTGTGAAATTGCGCGCAGCCGCGGCCAAGGTTGCCGAGCAAAGGCAACTCGCAGAGGCCGCAAAGGCTGCAAAGGCAAATGCCAAGTTGGCGGCGAAATCGGATCGCTCTGGCGCAGGGTCGCTCCCTGGGAACGCGCCACCTCCCGCTGGTGGCCCGGTGCCGATCACGGCATCGTCGGTTTTGTCCAAGCAGAGCCCAGTTGCTCGAGAGTGGGTTCCGCTTGCGCCCAAAGGCCAGTCGACAGGCAGCTTCGGGCAGAGCCGCGTCGCCACCGACGCGACCGTCATTTACCGGGTCGGCGCGACCGTAAGAGTTCTCAAGCCGACGGCTCAATCGCGGATCAGCCAAGTCCGCTGAAGCGGCCCAATCCGCGAGGGCTGTCGAGCCATGCTCGCAGCGCGATCGGCAGTCTGACTCTTCAACCTGTTCAGCAGCAGTGGTGGAACTGGCAGAAATATCCTGGGCCGTTGACGCCAACCGGCGAGCACTCGTGTTATAGGCTGCGGCGCGTAGAGTGGCCGTGTCAGGCCGGCACGTGGTGGCAAGGAATAGGCTGGGGCCGTGGCGCAGATCAACGACTGGACGCATGCAACATCTTCAGCGTTCGGCAGCGCCGGAGCTTACGTGTCCGGTGTGTTCGCTCCGACCCTACGGCTCGGCGTGACTGGGCTCTCGCGGGCGGGCAAGACGGTCTTCATTACCGCACTGGTGCGCAATCTCTTGACGGGTGGTCGGCTGCCATTTTTTGCGGCCCAAGCTCAAGGCCGTATCCGTCGCGCATATCTTGAGCCGCAGCCTGATGATGCTGTGCCGCGGTTTCCCTATGAGGAGCATCTTGCCCGCCTCGGATCCGATCCACCGACGTGGCCCGAAGGCACGAAGCGCATCAGCCAACTCCGTGTCACCGTCGAATACGACACGGCTAAATGGTTCCGCAGCGTGGCTGGTAAGGTGGCCGGCGGTCAACTCGGCCCGAGCAAGCTCCACATCGACATTATTGACTATCCCGGCGAATGGATCGTTGACCTCGCACTGCTCGAACTCGATTTCGCACGCTGGTCGGAGCAGGCGCTGGCCCAGGCCCGCACCCCGCACCGCGCGGCCGCTGCGAAGGCCTTCCTCGCGTTTATCGACACTGTCGATCCACTCACCACCGATGCTGAGCCTGCCGCCATGATCGGCGCCAAGCACTTCACCCAATATCTCTCAACAGCCCGTGCATCAGAGCCCACCCTCTCCGTCTTGACCCCCGGCCGCTTTTTAATGCCTGGTGATCTCGAAGGCTCACCGCTGCTGACGTTCTTTCCGCTGCCGCAGCTACCCCAGAGCCGTGCCGCGCCACCGGCGAGATCTACGCTTGCGAGCCTGCTGAACCGGCGCTTCGAGAGTTACAAGGCGCAGGTGGTGAAGCCGTTCTTTCGCGACCACTTTGCCCGCCTCGACCGCCAGATCGTCTTGATGGACGCACTTGCGGCTCTCAATCAGGGGCCAGCCGGCTTACAGGATCTGTCGACCGCAATGGGCACGGTGCTGAGTGCGTTTCGTCCCGGCGAGAATACATGGGTCTCGTCGATCTTCCGTCCGCGTATCGACCGGATTTTGTTCGCTGCAACCAAGGCTGATCATCTCAATCGGCAGAGCCATGATCGCCTCGAAGCGCTGATGCGCGCGCTGGCTGACCGGGCGATTGCCAGAGCCGAGGGGGCGGGTGCCGACATCAAGGTTCTGGCGCTGGCGGCCCTGCGCTCGACGCGCGAGGCCGAGGCAAAGTCTGGGACCGACGACGCGCTCCCCTGCATCATCGGGACACCACTTTCCGGCGAGACCGTTGGCGGGGTTACATTTGACGGCAAAACCGAGACCGCGTTGTTCCCGGGTGACTTGCCAGCCGATCCGATGGAGCTGCTGATATCCGCGATCGCACCTGACCAGCGCGGCGCGCATGATATTCGTGCGCTCACCTTTCGCCCGCCGCGCATCACGCTGCAGACAGGCGGTGGTCAGGAACCTGCGCTGCCGCACATCAGGCTCGATCGCGCCATTGAATTTCTCATCGGAGACCGCCTCGCATGACTGCGTCCGGCCCGCCACCGCGCCAACCGCGTGTGTTCAAACTCGATGACCCCGCACTCCAGGACTCGGCGCCAACGACCGATCAGCCCGCGCACGATTTTGGCCCCGAACCGGCATCGGGCGCAGCATCGCCGCCGTTCTCGCTCCCGAAGCTCGACGTTGATCGGGGGATGCGCTGGGGCGCCCTCCTGTTTGCAGCTCTCACAACCGCTGCAACCTTCGCCCTTTCGATCTGGTTCTATCGCCTCGTTTCTGTCGGTGTCTGGCGCGCGGATTGGATCGGCTGGACCATGCGTGGTCTGATCGCCCTGGCCGCACTGGCTCTGGTCATGATCCTGTTGCGCGAAGTCATCGGCATTGCGCGTTTGCGGCGGCTCAACACCCTCAAACGCGACGTCACCGCGGCGCTCACCAATCGCAATTTCAAACACGAGCAAGCGGTGACGGCTAAAATTCTGCGACTTTATTCTGGGCGTCCCGAATTGCGCTGGCACGCACAGCGCCTGCGTGAGCACATGCGCGATGTCCACGATCCCGGTGCGCTGCTCGCACTCGCCGACCGCGATCTGCTCGCCGAAATTGACGGTGCCGCCCGACGTGAAATCACGACGTCCGCCCGCCGCGTCGCGACCGTCACAGCACTCTCGCCGATGGCGACCCTGGCGGTCGGCTTCGTCGCCATCGAAAATATGCGCCTGTTGCGCCGCCTCGCAGCGCTTTATGGCGGTCGCCCAGGCTTTGCGGGATCATTAAAACTGGCCCGCCGCGTCATCGTCCATCTGGTCGCAACCGGCGGCATCGCTCTGACGGATGACCTGCTCGGCCAATTCATCGGCCAGGACCTGATGCGTCGATTGTCACAACGCCTCGGCGAGGGCGCGTTCAATGGTGCTCTGACAGCCCGTGTTGGTGTTGCCGCCATCGATGTTATCCGGCCCCTGCCCTTCATTGAGGCAGCACCCGTCCGGGTCCGCGCTGTCCTTGCCGAAGCCCTGAAGGGTCAATGGAGCAAAGCCGACAAGACTGATAAAAGGGACAAACCCGTGGGTTGATGCAACTCGCTTCGGTTTTTAGTTGGGGTGCAACTGTGTTATGCTCGGCCAGGGATGGTTCGGCGGTTGCATGTGGCGTTGGGCAACACTACATCCCGAACACCAAATGGGCTGCGAGGCTCTGGCTCGAATACACTGGCCAAAATTGGCCAGCAGATCGCATCGGGAGCGCATCTATGTCTGCACCACAGCGCACGTCCGCAAAGCTTGCACCATTGGACCCGATTTGGGCCGCGCTCCGCGATGAGGCCGACGCCGTGGTTCGAGCTGAACCGGCACTCGGCGGGTTTATCCACGCGACCATCCTGTCGCACGATAAACTGGAAGAGTCGGTCTGCCATCGATTGGCACAACGACTCAATCACTCTGACGTCGATGCCGGTTTGATCTCAAAGACCTTTGCCCAGGTGCTTGCCGCCAAACCAGAACTTGGCGACATGTTTCGTGCTGACTTGCAGGCGGTGTTCGACCGCGACCCCGCCGTCAGCCGTTACATCGAACCGTTGCTGTACTTCAAAGGCTTCCACGCGCTGGTTACCCACCGTTTTGCGCATGAATTGTGGACCCAGGGTCGCAAGGACTTCGCACTCTATCTGCAAAGCCAATCAAGCCGCATCTTCGGGGTGGACATCAACCCGGCGGCCCGCATGGGGCGGGGCATCATGCTCGATCATGCGACCGGGATCGTGGTCGGCGAAACGGCCATTGTCGGTGACAACTGCTCAATCCTGCAAAACGTCACCCTCGGTGGCAACGGCAAGGAGACCGGCGATCGGCATCCGAAGATCGGTCGCAACGTCCTGCTCGCAGCCGGCGCCAAAGTCCTCGGCAATATCGTCGTGGGTGATTGCTCGAAAGTGGCTGCAGGTTCGGTCGTTCTGCAGGACGTGCCGCCCAACAAAACCGTGGCTGGCGTGCCAGCGCGCGTGGTTGGCGACAGCAATTGCCCGGAGCCGTCGCGCACCATGGATCAACGACTGGAGCCCGGTGACTGCGGCTGTGGGCAATGACGCACCCGACGTAGCCATGCACCGGGGAGTGTTGCGCGCGGGCCGGGCGTCATGCACAGCTGCGGCTCAAATGCCTTGCCCCGGACCATCAGCGCATGACTGACATCGCGACCCGCGTTTACAATCACACCTGGAAAATCGACCCGATCGTTCGATCGGTGTTGGATACCGATTTTTACAAACTGCTGATGGCGCAAACGATCTTTCGGCGTCATGCCGAGACGTCGGTGACTTTCGGTGTTGTCAATCGCTCCAGCCATATCCCACTGGCCAGCATGATCGACCTGGGCGCATTGCGCGAACAACTCGATCATATCCGCAGCCTGACCCTGACCCGTGGCGAAAGCACGTGGCTGCGCGGCAATATGTTTTACGGCAAGCGACAGATGTTTTCGCCTGATTTCATCGCTTGGCTCGAGGGCTTTCGGTTCCCCGCCTACCATTTGGAGCGCAAGGGCGACCAGTACGAGCTGATCTTCGAAGGTCCCTGGATCGAGACGACGATGTGGGAAATCCCAGCCCTCGCCGTCATCATGGAGTTGCACTCCCGCGCGGTGCTGAAGGGCATGGGCAAGTTTGAACTGCAGGTCCTGTATGCCCGCGCCATGACCCGCGTGTGGGAGAAAATTCAACGTTTGAAGCAGGTGCCGGATCTGCGTATCGCTGATTTCGGCACCCGCCGTCGCCATGGTTTTTTGTGGCAGGATTGGTGTGTTCAGGCCATGCGCGAGGGGCTGGCGGAGAAGTTCCTGGGGACATCGAATTGCGTCATCGCGATGCATCGGGATCTCGAGGCTATCGGTACCAACGCCCATGAACTGCCGATGGTCTACGCAGCGGTCGCCAGGAGCGACACGGCACTGGCTGCGGCACCCTATGATGTGCTGGTCGATTGGCAGCAGGACTACGAGGGCAATTTGCGGGTCATTCTGCCGGATACCTACGGTTCTGGTGGGTTTCTGAAAAACGCGCCGGACTGGGTGGCGCAGTGGACCGGCATGCGCATCGATTCAGGCGACCCGGCTGAAAATGCCGAACACGCGATCCGTTGGTGGCAACAACGCGGCCAAGACCCGACCCAAAAGCTTGCGATTTTCTCGGATGGACTTGATGTCGCTGAGATCGTCAAGCTCGCCGAGCAGTTCAAAGGTCGGATTCGTGTCGGCTTCGGCTGGGGTACCCTTTTGACCAACGATTTCCGTGGCTTTGATGCGCAAGGCCGGCTCGATCCGTTCTCGATCGTTTGCAAGGTCCTCTCGGCGAATGGTCACCCGGCCGTAAAGCTGTCGGACAACCCCCTCAAAGCCATTGGCCCCAAGTCGGAGATCGAACGTTATCGGCGTGTGTTTGGCGTTGGCGCTCAAGCCGCAGCACCGGTGTTGGTCTAACCGTTGCCGCAACGTCACTTCGGCTTGGGACGGGCCTCCGGCCAAAACCTGACCCCGGCGCGTGCATGTCCGCCGCTCAATCCAATAGGTGTGCCATCCGCGCGCCAGCACGCCGCGCCTGTCATCGTTCCATCGTCGTCAAAGGCGATGGCGTTCATGCCACCACCGACGTGTGCCACAGGACTGACCGGATGTCCGAGTGCCGCCAGTTCCGCGCGCACGCCGTTGCCAAAAGCCTCTTCAACTTCCAGAGCGTCGCCTTGCGTCCAGACGCGCGGGGCCTCGACCGCATCCTGCAGTGTCATGCCGTGGTCAACGAGATTAACCACAGCTTGCATGGCGGACCCAAAAATCCGTAGACCACCCGGCAAACCCAGCGCGAACTTGGGTTTGCCCGCCTGCAAAACCATGATCGGCGACATCGATGTCGTGATGCGTTTGCCTGGCGCAATCGAGAGCGTGGCCCCCGGTCGCGGTTCAAATAGATACATATAGTTGTTCGGGATCAGCCCGATGTCAGGGATCAGAATCCGCGCGCCGAACAGGCTGTTGATGGTTTGCGTCGTGCTGACAATATTGCCGGCACGATCGGCAGTGGTCACGTGTGTCGTGTGTGCAGAGCCATCCGCCACCACACCGGCCTGCCAGGCCTGAGCCCTGGCCGCGTCAATCTGGTGGTATCGCTCGCTCGCATAAGCTTTCGACAGCAGCTTTTTGACCGGGACGTTGACGAACGCGGGATCCGCGGTTGCAGCAGCGCGATCCGCGAAGGCAATTTTCAGAGCTTCCGCCAAATAGTGAATGCCAGCAGCCGTCCCAAAGCCGAGCGCTGCGATGTCGAGGTGCTCGAGAATGTTGAGTATTTGAATAATGTGGACGCCCCCCGAGGATGGCGGCGGCGGCCCGACGACTTTGAATCCGCGATACGTGCCCCGAACGACCTCGCGATCGAGTGTGCGATATCGGGCCAGATCCGGCTTGGAAAGAAATCCGCCCTTCTGATTGAGATAAGCCACGACCGCATTACCAAGATCGCCGTGGTAAAGGCTGTCAGGGCCGTCTCGTGCGATCATCCTCAAGGTGGTTGCGGCGTCACCCTGAATCAGTCGTTGACCTGCCGCAATGGGATGGCCCGAGGGTAGGAACAGACGCGCCATCGGTTGATCCGCGGCCAGATCAGCTGCGGCGTCGGCCACGCATTCCGACAGATATGGGGTCACACTGAAGCCTCGGGAGGCGCAACGGATGGCCGGTTCCATGACGTCGGCGAGCGGCAATGTGCCGAACCTTGACAACGTTTCACACCACGCCTTCAACGTGCCGGGAACGGCAACGGCCTTGGCACCCACGGCATTCTCGCGACCCTCGACCTCGAGGCTGTAGGGTTGGCTGGTTTCGATTGGTTTGAAGATGGCGGAGTGAGCTGCGAGTGGCGCCGTCGAGAGGCCATCGATCACGAGATGCCGACCGTCACTGAGGCGCACGTGGGCCATACCACCGCCAAGTATCCCAACCATCATCGGCTCAACAATGGTCAGCGTGAAAAGGGTGGCGATGGCCGCGTCAATGGCATTGCCTCCGGCCGCCAGCATTTCGACGCCGGCAGCTGAGGCCACGGGATGGTTTGAAACCACCATGCCTCGACTGGCAGTCGCGTGTCGCTTCTCGCTCGAAAAACCTGTGCCGGCTCGTTGCGTCCATTGATGCGTCGCCATTGCCAACCCCGCAGACGTGTCAGATTGCACCTGAGTGTTCAGTCCGGAAATCACTTACTGTTGCGCGACACGCACAAGCTCGGCCGCCTTTTCGCCGACCATCATCGACGGCGCATTGGTGTTGCCGGAAGGCATTGTAGGAAAAATAGACGCGTCAGCGATGCGCAAGTTGGCAATCCCGTGGACCCGAAGCTGCTCGTCAACGACGGTCTTCGGCCCGATCGGCCCCATCCGACAGGTGCCAATGGGATGATACGCGGTCTGGGAATTGTTGCGCACCCAATTGAGGATCTGATCGTCGCTCGCGACATCGATGCCCGGCGAGTACTCCGCACCGCGAAGCTGCTCCATCGCGGGCGCTGCCACGATCCGGCGCATGATTTTGAAACCTTCAACGGTGGTGCGCTGATCGATCGGATCGGCCAGAAAGTTGAATTTGATCGCGGGCGGGGCATCGGCATCGGCCGACTGGATATGGACGGAGCCGAGACTCTCCGGCCGCAACTGATAACAGGCGATCGTCATCGACGGGAAATCCTGCAGCTTGCGCCGTTTCGGATCTTTGATGGCGTAGGGGATGAGATGCAATTGGATATCCGGCGAGGCAAGGTCTGGCCGTGTCTTCAAGAACGCGACCATGGGGGCTGACGGCAAGCTGAAGAAGCCTCCGCCTGTGGCCGCGTACTTGATGGCCTGGGCAATGGAGCCGAGGCCGCGCGCCATGTGATTGTACGACACAGTAGGATCGGCGACGCGCCACTGGATCCGCGCATTGATGTGATCCCGAAAGTTTTCGCCCACGGCTGGGA
>JAYSUN010000483.1:0-10168 GCA_043719045.1 Hyphomicrobiaceae bacterium
CGCTTGGCGGACGGCGAGCCGCGGTCCATGCATCCAAAGATTGTATGCGCAGCCTCGGCCGCCCCTCCGCTCACAAAAAATTATACGGATCGATGTCGACGCTGACCCGCAGGTCGCTCGGCAGCTTTGGCAAGCGGTCCATCCAGTCGCGCAGATACGCCTGAATATCCTGCTCACGCGGCGCCTTGATCAAGAGCCGCCAACGATAGCGACCGCGGATCAAAGCGATTGGCGCTTCAGCCGGTCCGAGGACCTGGATGACATCCGAAGGCGGTGCCCGATGCGCGACATCGCGTGCAACCAACTCGGCTGCCTCCCGGTCGCGTGCTGAAATGACGATGGCCGCGAGGCGTCCGTAAGGCGGCAACAAACTCGACTGGCGCGCGTGAATTTCGTTTTCGAGAAATGCGTCACGATCCCCGGTGATAATCGCGCGCATGACGGGATGATCGGGCATATGGGTTTGCACGAGCCCACGCCCCTGAATGGCCATACGACCGGCACGTCCGGTCACCTGATGCAACAATTGGAAGGTACGTTCGCCCGCGCGCGGATCGGCGCCATGGGCCAGCCCGAGATCGCCGTCAACAATGCCAACCAGGGTCAGGTCCGGGAAATTGTGACCTTTGGCAACAATCTGCGTGCCGATGATAATATCCGCCTCGCCGCGTTCGATTTTGGTGATCATCGCGCGCATCTCGACGAGGCCGGGGATCAGGTCCGACGACAGGATCACGCAGCGCGCATTTGGAAAGCGTTCGGCCACTTCTTCGGCCACGCGCTCGACGCCCGGCCCACATGCCGACAAGCTATCGGGCTCGGCACAGCTCGGGCAATGTTTCGGCAGCGGCACCGAAAATCCGCAATGGTGGCAATTCAGCCGTTGTTTAAACCGATGCTCAACCAGCCAGGCCGAACACTGCGGACATTCAAACCGATGGCCGCATTTGCGACACAGGGTGAGCGGCGCATAACCGCGGCGGTTGAGAAACAGCAGCGATTGCTGACCTTTTGTCAAGGTTTCGCGGACGGCATCGACCAGCGGCGGCGATAGCCAACGTCCCTTGTCCGGCTGTTGCGTACGCAGATCAATCGGTTGCACGTCCGGCATTTCGACGCCGGAATAACGGCCGGGCAAGACGACATGGCGATAGCGGCCGGTGCGGGCGTTGACATGGCTTTCAATCGACGGCGTGGCGGACGCAAGAACCACCGGAAACTTGCCGAGTGAGGCGCGCACGACCGCCATATCACGGCCCTGATAGTGGACCCGATCATCTTGTTTAAAACCCTGGTCATGTTCTTCATCGACAACGATCAGACCGAGTTCTTTGTACGGTAGAAACAACGCTGAGCGGGCGCCGACGATGACCCGCGCTTCGCCAGTGGCAGCCGCCCGCCAGACGCGTGCACGCTCGGGGGGCGACACCGCGGAGTGCCATTCGGCAGGGGCGCAGCCGAACCGACGTTTAAACCGGTCCATGAACTGCGAGGTCAGCGCGATTTCCGGCAGCATGATGACGACTTGGCCACCGGCCTGGAGTGCCCGCGCGACGCCCTCAAAATAAACCTCGGTCTTGCCCGAACCCGTGACGCCATCCAGCAGGGTCGCTGAAAAATTCCGGCCGTCGACGGAGGCTCGCAAGGCTTCGACTGCTTGCCCTTGAGCCTCGCCAAATTCGACCTCCACTTTGGTCGGATCGGGACGCGCAAACACCTTGTCGGGGATCGCGACCTCAACCAAGCAACCGGCCTTCACCAGTCCATCGATGACGCCGCTGGTGCAACCTGATGCCTCGCCAAGACCACTCTTGGTGCGGATCAAGCCATCGGCGGCGATCTCCAGCGCCTTGGCGCGCGCCGGCGTCATGCGGGGTGGCAATGAGGCGCCTGGCACGATCATCACGCCAAAGCGCGGCTTCAGTGGCTCAAACACGGTCGATGCGCCCATCATCATGCGCGCGACCATGCCCAACGGCGCGAGTGTGTATTTCGCGATCCACTCGGTAAAGCGCAATGTCATCGTGGGCAGGGCTGGCACCTCGGCCAGGATCTGGCTCAGTGCTTTCATTTTTTTGGGGTCGATGACCTTGTCGGTGATTTGGCCGGCCGGTTTGTCCCAGACAATGCCGATCCGGAATTGCGGCCCAAACGGCACCTGCACGAATTGCCCGGGCTGCGGATCGAGGCCTTCCGGGACCAGATAATCATAGGTCTGGTCGAGCGCCACCGGCATCAAAATCGGCACGCGCCGCCCGGTCACTACAACCGGGGGATCGATGTCCGGTTCATCAAAGAATGTTGTTTGGTCTGCCACGCGCCCGTCATAGCCGAAACGGGCACTGCCCGCGAGGTGAACGACTTGATCGCCAAATGACGTTCCCGGTTTTGGCGGCCAAGCTTGATTTAAGGGCCATTGCTGCGGCCTCGATTCGGGTGACCATAAGGCATCGACCGAAGCTGGTGCCAAGTCAACGGCTGAGTTTTGTCATTCTGCGGCTGCAGAATGTGCCACCGCGACGGTTTCACGTGTGGGTTGATTGACGATGTTCCGCGGTGACTGGTCTGAGTTTTGCATCCTCGCCAATGGATCGGCGCATTAACCAGAGTGCCGTTGCAGCATAGGCAATGCCGCAGTGGTGACCTATGGCACCTCGAACGTTTCGGAACGACATAATCGATACAAAGCTGCTTGCAGATTCGATACCATGGCCAGGGATGTGAGGAAAATGAGTTTGGCGGAACTTCGCAGGGGCTTGAGCCGCCGTGCCGCTGTGGCGCTGCAGACCCGAACGGTCCGCTTGCACAATTCACGCCCTGTCGTCACGTTCTCGTTCGACGATTGTCCCGTCAGCGCTGTCACGGTCGGCGCCGCGTTGCTTGAACAGCGCGATCTCCGCGGAAGCTTTTATCTGTGTGGTGGGTTGGCCGACAAGGCCTGGGAGAATGGTCCTCAATTTTCAGCCGACCATGTCCGCGCACTCGTCAAGCAAGGTCATGAGATTGGCTGCCACACGCACAACCATGTTAGTTGCAACCGCGCTTCGGCAACCGAACTGATCCGCGAAATTGCCGCCAATCAAAGTTTTTTTGATACCATCCTCGGCGACTATCCGTTGACAACTTTTGCCTATCCCTACGGTCGTGTTGGGCTGCGCTCCAAATTCTTGATGCAGCAGAGGTTTGCTGCCTGCCGCGGCGTCGACCGGGGTATCAATGCCGGCTTCGCTGATCTTGGGCTGCTGAAATCTGTGGCTTTGCCTCGTGCAGCGACCAAGGCAACCGAGGTTGCCAGAGCGACAATTGAACCATGGCTGCAAAGGGCCAGGGAACGGAACAGTTGGTTGATTTTGGCCACTCACGATGTCACGGACGTCCCGAGCCTTTATGGCTGCACACCCGAGACGCTGGCTGCAACTATTGACGCGGTGTTGGAAGCAGGCTTTGAAGTCCTGCCCATGAAAGAGGCTTTGCGTCGTGTCACGGTCCGCGGCGAGGTTGCTCCGGTCGCGAGACAAAGTCCGGTGTGCCTTGCAGTCTGAGACGCTGGCGATTGTTGTCTGTATCGGGCTCGAAAGCGCTGGAAACCTTCGTTTGATATGACCAGTCTCCCTTCAGGCTTCGCCTTGCACACGCGCACCTCGCCCGCGACCAAGGGCTGGGAGCCAATTTATGCACGCCTCACCAACGGCACGTTGCAACTCGCGATCCGGATCGGGCCGGAGCATTGTAACTCGCGCGGGCAACTGCATGGTGGCGTCATCGCGACATTGGCCGATAATGCCTGTGGTTTGACGCTTGGCACAGCTCTGAGTGCGACAGCCCAAGTCCCAGAGCAGGGCCCAACTTCGGGCATCGTCACCACGTCGTTGTCGGTCGACTACTTAGCTGTAGCGAAGCTTGGCCAATGGCTGCAGGTGGAGCCGCGTGTGGTCAAAGCCAGCAGGAACTCCGGCGTGATCGACGCACTGATCACGGCCGACGGTCACACCATTGCAAGGGCCAACGCGGCTTTCCGGGTCCTGAGCTAATACCCATCCGCACAAACACTGACTTGCGCGGATGGGTGTACGCGCGCCAAGTCAAGAGCATATCAGCCCGCAGTCCACGAGAGGAAAGAGCCAAGATTTCTGCGGGCGGGTATAAGGACACTCTCGACGAGCATCGAAGCGCGAGCTGTTGGCGGAGCGTTTGTACGATCAGTGTCCCGGTATCCCGGCATTTTGGCTGCGCCTTCGCGCTGGCCAGATATCCGGGATCTTTGCCTGTCGCAGCGTTGGCACGATTGGGCTTCACCCAAGCCGGGACACCGATGATGAATGAAGCAATTCTCGTTGCAAGTCTGCTAAGCAGTCGGCCGCGCGTCAGGCTGAGAGGCCATGCAGTGATGCTGCTGGTGCGGACAAGTCGGCGCAGCTAAAGACGGCCCATGACCAAGTCGTTCCTCATCCCCCTATGTGGCATCATGCTGGCGCTGAATGCGTTCAGCTGCGACATCCTGTTGCCGTCGTTCTTTGCCATCCAACAGGACTTAGGCGTACCAATCGCGGCCGTCCAAGCGGTGGTGCCAGTCTTTCTGTTGGCGATGGCGTGCGGGCAGATTGTGTTTGGGCCGGCCTCGGATCGGTATGGTCGGAAACCAGTCCTGCTCGTGGGCATCGCAATCTACATTGCCGGCAGCTTACTGGCGTTGGCCGCGCCGTCGATCAATACGCTTTATGCGGCGCGGGCACTGCAAGGCTTTGGGGCGTCCTGTATCATTGTGCTGGCGCGCGCCATCCTGCGCGACACCCACAGTGGGCCGGAGCTGGCTCGTGCGATGGCATTGGCCATGGCGATTCTGGCGATCGGGCCGTTGTGTGCGCCGTTGCTCGGGGTTGTGACTTTGGCTTTGGGTGGTTGGCGGGCGGCGTTTGCAGGCCTCACGGCGCTTGGGTTTGGACTGCTAACGGCGGTGCTCCTTGGCTATCGGGAAACCAATCTGGCACCGGATCCGAAAGCGCTGCAATCGGTGATGCTGCAACGCGCTTTCAACCGTGTGCTCACGCATCCGCAATCGCGCCACTTCATGCTCGTGCTGGCCCTCTTGAACGCGACGATCGTTTTGCTGGTCGCGAGTTCGCCGCGGATCTTTCAATCTGCTTTCGGCGTCGAAGGGCTGGGCTTTGCCTCATTGTTTGCGTTTGCGGCGCTCGGTATCGTCGTGGGTCAGTTGGGCAACAACTGGATCATTGCACGTCTCGGCGTGCTCGCGACATCGCGTTTGGCGGCTGCGATGTTATTCGCGACCGTCCTGCTCACAGCCTTGCTCGCGCGCACCAGCATGATGGGGCCGCTCGTCTTTACGGGCCTGCTGTTCCTCTTTAACCTGACTTTCCTGTCATTGGTTGCCAACTGCGTCAGCCTGATCCTGGAGCCACATCGCGAGATCGCGGGCGTCGCATCTGCCGTGTTGGGTTGCCTGACACAGTTGTCATCGTCGCTGCTGGTGTTGGCGATCCTGCCTTGGCTTGATGGTGGGATCGCCAGTTGGTCACTGGTGCAACTGGCCATCGTGACCTTAGTGACGGTGGGTGTGGTGACGTATCGGGCGCGAACACTTGCCGCACCGGCTGAATGACGCCACGCGCAGCGGCGCAGCGGTCGCAAGATCGCAGACCCGCCCCTTGATTGACGAGCGACGTGTCGGTCAACGCCAGGAAAGCGCGTCAGCCGTTGCCTGGATAATTCGGGGCCTCGCGTGTGATGGAGACGCTATGAGTGTGGCTCTCGCGCATGGCGGCAGGTGAGATGCGGACGAACCGCGCATTGGCGCGCAAGGCCGTCAAATCAGCGGCACCGACGTAACCCATGCCCGCGCGCAAACCGCCGACCAACTGGTGGATGACGGCATCTACCGGTCCTTTGTATGGGACTTGGCCTTCGATTCCTTCCGGCACCAACTTCAGTTGATCGCGCACTTCAGCCTGGAAATAGCGATCAGCCGAGCCGCGCGCCATCGCGCCGACCGAGCCCATACCGCGATAGGCTTTGTAGGTGCGGCCCTGATACAAGTACGTCTCGCCCGGGCTCTCGTCCGTGCCCGCCAACAACGATCCGACCATCACCGCGCCGGCGCCCGCTGCGAGTGCCTTGACGACGTCACCGGAAAACTTGATGCCGCCATCGGCGATGATGGGAATGCCTTGTTTCTGAGCCTCCTCGACGGTTTCGAGGATGGCTGAGAGTTGTGGCATGCCTACGCCCGCCACAATCCGTGTTGTGCAGATTGAGCCGGGACCAATGCCAACTTTGACGGCATCAGCGCCAGCATCAATCAACGCCTTGGTGCCCTCAGCCGTGACGACGTTGCCCGCAATCACCTGCACGCGATTTGACAATTTTTTGATGCGGGTGACAACCGCCAGGACACTGGAGTTGTGGCCGTGCGCGGTGTCAACAACGACCAGATCGACGCCGGCTGCGACCAATCTCTCGGCACGCTCGAAGCCGCTATCCCCAACGGTGGTCGCCGCGGCGACGCGCAGTCGGCCTTGCTCATCGACGCAGGCGTTGGGATGGCGCTGGGCCTTTTCGATATCCTTGACCGTGATCAGACCAATGCAGTGGTAGCTGTCATCAACGACCAGCAATTTCTCGATGCGATTCGAGTGCAGCAGGCGTTTGGCTTCTTCGCGGTCCACGCCCTCGCGGACTGTGATCAAGCGGTCTTTGGTCATCAGCTCTTCGATCCGCTGCTGCGGGTTGGTGGCAAAGCGGACGTCGCGGTTGGTCAGGATGCCCACGAGCTTGCCCGCGCGCTGGCCTTTCTTCGCGACCTCAACGACGGGCACGCCAGAAATGTTGTGCTTTTCCATCAGTGTCAGCGCGTCGGCCAAAATGTCTGTCGGCGTGATGGTCACGGGATTGATCACCATGCCCGAGACGAAGCGTTTCACTTGCGCCACGTGTTCAGCCTGAATCTCCGGCGTCAGGTTGCGGTGGATGACGCCGATGCCACCGGCTTGCGCCATGGCAATGGCTAGGCGCGCCTCGGTCACGGTGTCCATCGCCGATGACAAAATCGGGATGCGTGTCTCGATGGTCTTGGTGATGTGTGTCGAGACGTTGACTTCGGCTGGCACAACACTGGATGGTCGCGGCACCAGCAAGACATCGTCAAAGGTGAGCGCAATGGTCGATTCATCGAGAATGGGGCGGGTGGCCATGGCGAACTCCGGTTGCCCGGACGACGTGTCAGAGACAAATCTCTGCGAACGCAATCAGGGTCTCTGGCGAACCCACGACATCGGCGGATCTGTGATGCGACTGGTGCGAATCACGATGCAGCAAGGGTTCGATGTCGCCGCCTCATAGCAAGTTGATGTGAGCAGGGGAAGCGGTCAGCTTGACACGGCACCGACACCAGCTCGGTTGAACGGCAAGCCGACGGCGAAACTCGAATGTGAACATTCGATGACAAAACCTTGCTGCAGCACAACCAACGCCGTATGTGCAGCACACAAAACAGCGGGATAGCGCCATCATGCGCTCAGGGGCACGTGACGCATGCGCAGAGTTCAGGAGATGTTCGCGGGCTTGTTCGGGCCATCGCACAATGACCGTTTTGCAGAGTTGATGACGGCGCTGGCTGACAAATCCGTCGAGTGCGTCAAACACTTCAATGCCACCCAAGGCAAGGATCTTGCCGGTATCATCGCGTTTGAGCGTCAGGGCGATAAGCTGGTCGACCAGATCCATGAGGTCTTGGATAACTCGTTCATCATGCGGTTCGATATCTCGGACGCTATGCGTCTGGCCGATGAACTGGACAACGTCCTTGATGGCCTGCGCAAGACCGCGATGCACATCGATATCTATAAGGCGCTGCTGACCAAGGATCCTGCCGATATCCGCGACCTCGGCGTCATTACCGAAAAAATGATTATCCGCTTGCGTGATCTTGTGGCCATGCTTGGCGAGCCGCGCATGAGTCTCGGCCGTGTGCGCGAGTCCGTGACGATCATTGACGATCTCGAATCGGATGCTGACAAGATCGCCTCTGTGGCTGAGCGCCGTCTGGTCGGTGAATACAGCCCACCGGGCGCAAACCGTCTCGAATTCTTGTCGTTCCTAAAGCTCTACCAACTCCTCGAGGAGGCCACCGATCACGCGAACCATTGCGCCAAGTTGGTGCTGTCACTCGCTCGCAAGGAGGCATGAATGGGCGTGCTCACCTTTGGGCTGCTCATTGCGCTCACGGCTGTTCTGATCGCTGAATACATCAACGGTTGGACCGACGCGCCCAATGCCATCGCGACTGTGGTCTCCACGGGTGTCATGACGCCGCGCAATGCGGTTATCATGGCGGTCGTGCTGAACACTCTTGGCGCGATGGCTGGCACGGCTGTTGCTGCGACCGTCGGCAAGGGCATCGTCGAGAGCAAGTTCCTGACGTTGCCCGCGATCACCTCGGCGATGACGGCAATTATCGTTTGGGGCACATTTGCCGCGCGTGTCGGGTTGCCGATTTCGAAGTCACATGCCTTGCTCGCAGGTTTGGCGGGCGCGGGTTTTGCCGGTGGCGGTCTGGCCGCGCTGCAGTCATCGGGCTGGACCAAAGTCTTCATCGGCATGTTCTGCGCGATTCCGTTCGGCTTCGTTGCCTCGATCCTGTTGGGCAAGCTGATCATGTTGGTTGCTGGTCGCGCTCGGCCGACGCGCGCCAAACGTTTCTTTGACCGCGCACAGATCGTATCGGCTGGTTTCATGGCCTTTAATCATGGCCTCAACGACGGCCAGAAGTTCATGGGCGTGTTCGCGATGACGTTGTTCGTGGGTGGCGCCACCTCGAAGTTCGAGATCCCATTCTGGGTGATCCTCATCTGCGCGTTGACAATGGGCGCGGGCACCGCGGCCGGTGGCTGGCGCATCATTGAAACGCTGGGCGCCAAAATGACCCGCATCGTCTCGTGGCAGGGTTTTGCTGCCGAAGCGGCCGCGTCGTCGACGATCTTCGTCGCCTCGATGTTCGGAATTCCGTTGTCGACCACCCATACGATCACATCGTGTATCGTGGGCGTCGGTGCGTCGAAGCGCCTGGGCGATGTGCGCTGGGGTGTGTTGAAAAAGATCGGCCTGGCCTGGGTCGTCACCTTCCCCGTCTGTGCCGTCATTGCCTTTGTCGCGGCCCTCATCGCGAACCGGCTGTTTTGAGAAGCCCTCGTGCGCGAGTGGCCAAGGCAGGCCCCTGCGAGACGTTCAACCCGCGGCCAACCCCGCGATCACCGGGCGTGTGTGGGCCCAGGGCCTGGCTTGCTCGAAGAGGGCGGCCGCACGGCAGAGCAACGCATCGGCTCCGCGGCGACCAACGAGTTGGATTGCAACGGGCATGCCATCAACAGGGTGGAAGCCCGCGGGTAAAGTCACTGCCGGATTGCCGGACAGATTGAACGGATGCGTGTACGGGAACCAGGATTTCCGCACACTGTCGACTTTCTGGCCGTTGATCTCAATCGGCTCGAACAGACCTTCTTTCAGCGGCAATGCCGTGCGCGTGAGCGTCGGCATGACAATCATATCAGTGTGTTCAAACCAGCCTTGGATCTGCCGATAAATCTCGGTCCGCCGTGTGTACGCGCGCATCAGCTGTTCGGCCGTGTGATCGCCGCCGTTGTCCATCTGGCGCACGAGGGTCGGTGACATTCGCTCGCGCCATTGTGGCAGGAGATGCGATAAGCGCGCGCGCCAGAGTGCTGTCGAGATGACCAACCACATCGGCTCGGTCGGCTCCATGTCGTCGGGCATCTCACTCATCACCGCACCAAAGGTCTCGAACACCCGGGCAGCCTTCGCCGTCATCGCGAGCACATCGCGATCGATCAGCGTATTGCCGAGGAACGGCCGCCAGGCAATGCGCAGGCCTTTCAGGTCGCGCGCGCTTTGCACCGCATCGACGCAGCCCTTGGCACTCATGCCGTAGGAGTGCACGTCGTTGGCATCGTGCCCGGCCATCACCTCCAGCATCTGCGCCGTGTCGATCACCGTCCGTGTCATCGGCGTGATGTAGCTCATGTTGCCGAAGCTTTCGGCAGCCATGTCATGCGGAATCAAACCGAGCGATTGTTTGAAACCGACAACGCCGTTTGCAGCTGCTGGAATGCGCGTCGAGCCACCTGCGCAGGTGCCG
>JAYSUN010000484.1:0-3575 GCA_043719045.1 Hyphomicrobiaceae bacterium
GCCAATCAACACGATCGAACTTGGCGATCTGACCACGGAAATGACCAAGATCTCAGCCGCACGTGGCGAAGCTGAAGCCCGTGCAACAGCTGCCAAAGAGCAAATGGTGCGCGGCACCGCTGAATCAAACCCAGACGTCCAGAAGTCGCAAATCATTCCGCGCCTATCAGAACAACGCATCCGTTTGGAACGTCAGGTCTCGGAACTTGCTGCCACCTTGTTATCTGGTCACCCGCGCATGCGGCAGGTTCAAGGCGACCTTGCCTCCCTGCAGCGGCAGATAAAAGAAGAAGTCCGCAAAGTTGTCGATGCGCTCGATAAGGACGCAAAAATCGCAGCAGAACGAGAGATCAGCATCCGGAAGCGCATGGACACTGTGAAGGGAACCATCAAAACTGGTGCTCCCGATGACTCCCAGTTGAAGGGCCTCGAGGACACGGCCAGAGCAAAACGTGCGGAGTACGAGCGCGTGAAGAAAGCATATGAAATTGCTGACACGGGCACACGCACGGGCGATGCGCCTGTCGAAGTCAAGATCGTCCAGAGCGCCTTCCCAATGAACGAGAAAGTCTGGCCGAAGCCTGCCTTCTTTGGCCCCCTTGTCGCACTTGCCTTGTTCCTCGTCGGTCTGGCTTGGGCGGTAACCCGCGCGATCATTGTGGGACCGAACAGCTCGAACGGTGGCACCACATCGGGCAATGATCGAGGCCGGAAGGATTTTGATTCTGCTGAAGCTCTGGAGTCGCAACCTTTGGCGGCTGCACCGAAGTTGACCCAATCACCAGCGATGGCGACAGCCGCAGCGGGTGCCTCAGCAATGGCTACCGCCATTGCTGAGGCACCCGCAGAAACGTCTGTCGTCAACAATGGGAGCGCCAGAGATGTTGCGGCCCATCTGATCGCCCGAGAGGCAGGCCAAGGCGCGTGCCGGACATTGATTGCTGGCGATCGGCCGGACGTTGATGCGGCAGTTGAAGCGCTACAGCTTGCAAAATTGCTCAGCACGGGCGGCAAATCTGTGGTTCTGGTTGATTGGGCGCATGCCGGCTCGGATCTCGCAGATCTTACCGGTGGCGCGGTCGGGCCCGGCATGGCGCAGTTGATCCATGGCGACGCAGCTTTTGAGGATGTCATCCAAAAGCTCGCCGATACCGAAGCGCATTTCGTGCCGGCCGGTGAGGCGCCAACAGATGCCGGCCTGATGTTTGACGCTGACCGCGCCAACCTCGTGCTCGACGCACTCGACGAAGCCTACGACCACATCATTGTTTACGGTGCGCATCAAACAGCTCACGATCTGTTCGAAGCGACCCAAGGCCGCTTCGACACAGGGGTTTCGGTCAGTGAAGGTGCAGCCGTTGCAAACGGCGCGGGCACGTCATTTCTCGGCTTTGAAGTCGCCGAGATGGATGTCTTCCGCATCGAACGGCGCGCGACCGCTACGATCAGTACTGGCGGACGCCGTAACAGCCCCACACGATCACAACGCCCCGTAGAGGCGCGGGCGTGACGGCCGATGGTGTGACATGATATCGATCGGGACCGGCAAAACCGGTCCCTTTTTTTCCACCGTTTAGGCCTGGGTGACTGTCGAACTTTGCGCTCAGGCCGTTTGATCCGTGATTGCACTTGCTCGCGCCTGCGCTTTTGCTTCGGTGCGGCGGGCATGCAGGATAGGCTCCGTGTAGCCGTTTGGTTGGGTGGTCCCCTTCAGCACCAAATCACAAGCCGCGGCGAAAGCGACGTTGCCAGCGAAATTAGCCGCCATTGGGCGATACAGCGCATCTCCGGCATTTTGTCCGTCCACGACAACAGCCATGCGACGCAAAGTTTCCAGCACTTGCGTCTCGCTGGTGATGCCATGCTTCAGCCAATTCGCCATGTGCTGGGCTGAAATGCGCAACGTGGCGCGATCTTCCATTAAAGCAACATCGTTGATGTCCGGCACCTTCGAACAGCCGATGCCCTGATCGATCCAGCGCACGACATAGCCAAGAATTCCCTGGGCATTGTTGTCCAATTCGCGCTGAATGTCTTCTGGACTCCAATTGATCCGATCGGCGACTGGAATCGTCAAAACATTGTCAAGGCTTGCGCGCGGGCGGTTGGCCAATGCCTTCTGGCGGGCCGCTACATTGACTGAGTGATAGTGCATCGCGTGCAACGTTGCGGCAGTCGGTGACGGGACCCAAGCGGTGTTCGCCCCGGCTTGCGGATGTGCCACTTTCTGCTTCAGCATGTCGGCCATCAAGTCTGGCATCGCCCACATGCCTTTGCCGATTTGAGCATGTCCCGGCAGGCCACAGGCGAGGCCAATATCAACGTTCCAATCCTCGTAAGCTTTGATCCAAGCGGACTGGCGCATCTCGGCCTTGCGGATCATCGGGCCGGCTTCCATTGAGGTGTGGATTTCATCGCCGGTGCGGTCCAGGAAGCCCGTATTGATGAAGAAAACCCTCGAACTTGCTGCGCGAATACACTCTTTCAGATTGACGGTTGTCCGCCTCTCTTCATCCATGATGCCCATTTTGATGGTATTCCGGGCGAGGCCGAGGATGTCTTCGACGCGTGCAAACAGTGTATCGGCAAAAGCGACTTCGGTCGGGCCATGCATCTTTGGTTTGACAATGTAAATCGAGCCGGTGCGCGAGTTCTGCATAACGCTTTGACCTTTCAGGTCGTGGATCGCGATAAGCGCCGTCACAAGCCCATCAAGGAGACCCTCAGGTGCTGGATTGCCGTCTTCGTCGCGCACGCTGTCGTCAGTCATCAGGTGTCCGCAATTGCGAACCAACATCACAGACCGACCTGGCAGAACCAACGCACCGCCTTCAGGGCGCATGTACGCTCGATCAGGATTCAGCGCGCGGGTCAGGCTCTTGCCCCCTTTCTGAAAGGTCTCAGATAGGGTTCCGTTGCACAGACCCAACCAATTGCGATAGGCGGCAACCTTTTCTTCGGCGTCGACTGCGGCAATCGAGTCTTCGAGGTCCATAATCGTCGTCAATGCGGACTCAAGGACAAGGTCGGAGACCCCCGCTGCATCGGATTTACCGATTTGAGTCGTGCGATCAAAGCGGATTTCGACATGCAAACCGTTGTTGATGAGCAAGACGATGGTCGGATCGTCAGGCGCACCGGCGTAGCCTGCGAACTTGGTGCCGTCCTTCAGATAGCTGCGGGTGCCGTCTTGCATATCGACGATCAAACGGCCGGATTCGACGGCGTAGCATTCGGCATCGATGTGCGAGGCGTCGGCAAGCGGTGCTATGGCGTCCAGCATGGCACGTGCCTCGGCGATGACCTTGGCGCCACGCAACGGGTTATATGCGCCGGCCCGCTTCGCGCCGCCATCTTCAGCGATCGCATCGGTGCCGTACAGCGCGTCATAGAGAGAGCCCCATCTGGCGTTGGCGGCATTGAGGGCGTAGCGAGCATTCATCACGGGCACGACCAACTGTGGCCCGGCCGTCAACGCAATTTCGTCGTCAACATCGGCGGTGTCGACGCTGAATGCAGGGCCTTCGGGGACGAGATAGCCGATCTCCGCCAAGAATGCTTTATAGGAGGTCATG
>JAYSUN010000485.1:0-3574 GCA_043719045.1 Hyphomicrobiaceae bacterium
CGGGCTTTCCAAACTTGTTCACCGTCACCGGTCCTGGCAGTCCATCCGTTCTGACCAACATGCCCGTGGCGATCGAGCAGCACGTCGAGTGGATCACCGATTGCATCGCGTATTTGCGCACTCATGGCGTCAAGCGGATCGAAGCCAAACCGGACGCGGTCGAACAATGGGTCGGTCAGGTCAACGAGGCGGCCGGCGCAACGCTGCTGCCAACCGTTAAACACTCCTGGTATCTCGGCGCCAACGTGCCTGGCAAACCGCGCGTGTTCATGCCGTACATCGGCGGTATGGCGCGCTACCGCCAGATCTGTGCCGACGTTGCAGCACAAGGCTACGAAGGCTTCACCCTCACCTGTTGATGCTTGTCAATTTCCAGCCAGCCGACTCACCTGCTAGGTCGGAGTGAACCGCGCTTGCGGTGAAGTCCGACATGGCCGCCGAAGGCCACAGGTCATCCACAGTGGCACAACGGCCGCGTTGGCAGCGGCCTGCGAGTCGGTGCAGGATGCCGATCATGTCGACCTTGATCATCACCGAAAAAACCAGCCAGGCGCGTGACCTGCGCGCAGCCTTGGGCGATCGGGCCGGCCAGATTCTGCCAGCCGAAGGCCATCTGTTGCGCTTGGCTGAACCGCACGAAGTCAATGCGTCCTGGAAAAGCTGGCAATGCGTGCTGTTGAAGCCGCCAGGGCTGTACCCGACCCGCGCCGCGAGTGACGGCAACAAGCCACGAAAACTAAAAGCTATTTCCGATGCTTTACAGACTTGCGATCAAGTCATCATCGCCACCGACTGCGATCGCGAAGGCCAATTGATCGGCGAGGAAATTCTCGAGTATTTGAATTTTCGCGGCCACGTCCGTCGCGCATTGTTTACAGCACAAGACCCAAAATCGTTGCAGCAGGCTTTCAACAAACTGCGACCGAACACGGAGCTGCGGCCGCTTTACGAAGCAGCCGTTGCTCGCCAGCAGGCAGACCAGATCTACAACCTGTCGCTGACGCGGACCGCGACGCGCATGTTGGTGACGCGCGGCGTCAAGGGCGTGATCGGCATTGGCCGCGTCAAGACGCCGACTCTGGCCATCGTCTGCCTGCGGGAAATCGAAATCCGCGACTTCAAAAGCGAGAACTATTTCGAGATTGTCGCAACCGCTAAGGTCGACGGCGGCAGCTTTGTCATGCGGCATGCCCCAGCCGTCAAAGCGCGCATCCGCGACCGCGCGACCGCCGACACGATTGCCACCGCGGCGACAAAGTACACCGGTCGGATCGGTGTCACGGTTGAACACCGCCGCCAAGCACCGCCGCGGCTGTATGATTTGCCTGCACTGCAGAAAACCTGCGGGCAACGGTGGGGTTGGACGGCTGACAAGACCCTGGACGTTGCTCAGGCGCTGTATGATGGCGAAGGCAAAAAAGTCATCACGTATCCGCGTGCCGAAGCGCGCCATCTCGCCGAAAATCAGGCAGCTGATGTCCCCGCGATCGTTGCGGCGATGACGCGGTTGCGAGGCTTCGCCCACTTGCAGATTGATCCACCGGTTATTCGTTACGGCAAATCCGGCCACTTCTGTGATCAGGCATTGGATGGCGTCGCCCACCATGCGGTCGTGCCCAACGTCAACGTCATGGATGATCTGGAAACTCGCATCGCGCGCTTGAATGATGATGAGAAACGCTTGTTCGCGCTGGTCTGCCGCTCGTACCTCGCAGCCGTAATGCCGGATTTTGAGTATCGCCAGACCGTGGTCACGATGCCGGTGCCGGTGACCGATATGACGCCAAAGATCACCGCGGAATTTCGCGCCGTTGGTCGGATTCCGTTGCAGCAAGGCTGGAAAGCGGCTTTCGGTGCCAGCGAGGCTGAAACCGAGGGTAACAAAAAGCCCGACGCGGAAGCCGAGCAGCTCTTGCCACCTCTGGAAAATGGCCAGTCTGTCACGCTCACCCGTCCGCGTGTGCAAGCCAAAGAAACCGCACCACCTCCGCGCTACAACGAAGGTACGCTGATCGATGCCATGCAGAATGCGTGGCGCTTCGTCAAAGACGAGGCTGCGCGTGAACGATTGAAAGAGGCTAAGGGCATCGGCACACCGGCAACGCGTGCGCAGATCATTACCAGCTTGAAGCGGCAGACTCTGCTCGCGGCCGACGGCAAGCTCGTGGTGCCGACACCGGCAGGCATGCAAGTGTTCGAAGTGCTCCGCAGTGCGGCCCCGGCACTCGTGGATCCCGGAACGACTGCAGCCTGGGAAATGCGGTTCGATGATGTCGTCGTCGGGAAAGCCAACTTCCGCGCCGTCATCGATGAAATCTGCCGCGAAGCGGATCAGATCATCAGCGTGCTCCGCGCGCACACCGGGCCGACAGTCGACTTGAGCCAACCCGCATCGATCAGCCGTGGCGACAAGCGGGTTCGGACCAGGTCTGGCGGCGGCTCTGGTCGCGCCAGACCAGCGGCGGCGCCCGGTCAGTCAAAGGCCAAGCCTAAGTCTTCCAGAGCCGCTCGCCCCGATGCCGACGACCGGCGGCAAGCCCCTGGCGACGTTTGGGACCGCGCCAACACGGATCGGCGAACGGCACCACCAACGTCGAAGATGCCAACGTCGAAGATGGTTGCTTTTGCACAACGCATCGCCAAAGAGAAAAATGCCAAACTGCCCTCCGGTTACGAGCGTGATTTCGAGCTTTGCCGGCAGTTTCTGGATCAGCACGCGGGTCGATAAGCGTCACGAGAGAGGTCTCAATGGACACCGATGTTCGCCGCTCATCACCATCGGCCTTACGCAATCGCGATCCGATTCGGGCCGTCCTGCAAGGGGTCCTGCCACCTCACGGGCTGGTGTTGGAGATCGCCAGCGGCTCCGGCGAGCATGTCTCGCATTTCGCCAGCATCGCCAGTCCCGCTTTGGTGTTCCAGCCCAGTGATCCCGACTTGGAGGCCTGCGCCAGCGTCGATGCCTGGGTCGCAGCACTGGGCCTGGCCAATATCCGGCCTGCGCTACCGTTCGATGTGACGGTCGATCCCTGGCCCGTGGCGCAAGCCGACGGTGTGATCTGCTGCAACATGATCCACATTGCGCCCTGGGCCGCAACTTTCGGCCTCGTTCAAGGTGCCGCTCGCATTTTGCCAATTGGCGGCTTTTTGTTTCTCTACGGCCCGTTCCGCCGCGGCGGTCAGCACACTTCACCCAGCAACGCCGCATTTGATCAGGATCTGCGCGCCCGTAACCCGGCCTGGGGCGTCCGCGATCTTGAAGCGGTGGTTGCACTGGCTCGGACTGCCGGTTTTTCTGAGCCGATGATCGAGGCCATGCCTGCCAATAATTTAGCCCTGATCTTCCACCGCGTTTCAGCCTGACAAGATCGATGTCGCGCCCAGAACCGACGCCCCAGGACCGACGCCACGAACAATCTCGAGGCTCTCGACATCGTGACCTGCATGCGCGCTGGTGTGGCGTCGCGCCTTGGTTGATCGGTGTTCCGGCTCGACTGATATCAACCAAGGCGCGATGAACGCCACACTCAGCCAATGATTTTGCTAGTGGCCCGTCGCGCCAAAATTGAAAGCA
>JAYSUN010000486.1:0-3568 GCA_043719045.1 Hyphomicrobiaceae bacterium
CCTTTGCCGCCGCGACCCGAGGTCCGATATTCATACGACGACGACCGTTTGCCATAGCCTCGTTCGGACACCGTCAGGATGAACTGCTCGCGTGCGGACAACTCGGCATAACGCTCTGGTGTCAGTTCGGCGATGCCCTCAATCGGTTCCTCGTCGGCGTCGGGTACGGCCGGCGTGTCTGTCTCCTCGCTCTCGACACCTTGCGCCCGACGCATGCTTGCGGCCTGCTTCAGGTATGCCGCACGTTCGGCGGGTGACGCATCTGTGTGACGCAGGATCGACATCGAGATGATGCTGTCCTCGTCATCGAGACGGATACCACGCACGCCGGTGGAATCGCGACCTTTAAACAAGCGCACCTCGTCTTCGATCAGGAAGCGGATGCAACGGCCTTGCGCCGTGGTCAGCTGGACATCGTCCTTCGGCGTGGAAATGCCGACTTGGACGATCTGATCGCCCTCATCGAGTTTCATGGCAATTTTACCGCCGCGATTGATGCTTTCGAAATCGCTGAGCGCGTTGCGGCGAATGCCACCGCTGCGGGTCGCGAACATCAATTCCAGCTTCGCCCACGTGTCCTGATCCTCCGGCAGCGGCAGAATCGAGGTGATGACTTCGCCCTCCTGCAGCGGAAGCAGATTGACCAGGGCTTTGCCCGGCGATTGCGGAGTTGCAGCGGGCAAACGCCAGACCTTCATGCGGTAACACATGCCGCGCGACGAGAAGAACAGCACGGGCGTGTGTGTCGAGGCGATGAAGATCTGAGTGACGACATCTTCATCACGTGTGGACATGCCGGAGCGGCCTTTGCCACCGCGGCGCTGAGCGCGATAGGTCGAGAGCGGCACGCGTTTGATGTAGCCGCGATGCGAGACGGTGACGACACAGTCTTCACGTTGAATGAGGTCTTCGTCTTCGAGATCGCCCTCGATGTCGACGATTTCAGTCTTGCGTGGCGTCGCGAACGCTGCCTTGATCTCGGTGAGCTCGCTTTTGATCATGTCGATGATACGGATCCGCGAGGACAGGATATCCAGGAAATCCTTGATTTCCAATGCGATCTTTTTCAGTTCCTCCGCGATGTCATCGCGTCCAAGGGCAGTCAATCGTGACAGTGTCAGTGCGAGGATGGCAGCAGCCTGCGCGTCTGACAGTTTATAGGTGCCGGCTGCCGAGACGAGATAGCGTGGGTCTGCGATCAAGGCGACCAGCGGTGCAACGTCGTGTGCTGGCCAATCGCGCTCCATCAATTGTTCCTTGGCGACGGCTGGTGTTGCCGCGGCGCGGATCAGGCGGATCACTTCATCAATGTTGGCGACGGCAATGGCGAGACCGACGAGGACATGCGCACGGTCGCGAACCTTGTTGAGCAGGAATTTCGTACGTTTCGAGACGACTTCTTCGCGGAAGGCCGCAAACGCCTGCAGGATGTCCTTGAGATTCATCTGCTCGGGCTTGCCACCATTGAGCGCGATGATGTTGGCGCCGAACGTGGTTTGCAAATCCGAGTGCCGCCACAACTGGTTCAGCACAACGTCAGCAACGGCGCCGCGTTTCAGCTCGATAACGACGCGCATGCCGTCGCGGTTGCTCTCGTCCCAGATGTCGGCGATGCCCTCGATTTTCTTGTCGTTGACCTGCGCTGCAATCTTTTCGATCAAGTCCTTTTTGTTGACCTGATAAGGGATCGCGGTGACGATGATGGCTTCTCGGTCCTTGCGGATTTCCTCGACATGGGCACGGGCCCGCATGATGATGGAGCCGCGGCCCTTGTGATAGGCGGCAAGGGAACCGGCACGGCCCAGAATCAAAGCGCCGGTTGGGAAATCCGGGGCTGGAATGATCTGAGTCAGTTCTTCGATGGTGATGCCAGGATTGTCGAGGATCGCCATGGCGCCGTCGATGACTTCACCCAGGTTGTGCGGCGGAATATTGGTTGCCATGCCGACAGCAATGCCGCCAGCGCCGTTCACCAGCAGGTTCGGGAATTTGGCCGGCAACACGGTTGGTTCGCTTTCGGAGCCATCGTAGTTATCTTGGAAATCCACCGTTTCTTTGTCAAGATCGTCGAGCAGATATTGCGCGATCTTGGTCAGGCGACTCTCGGTATAGCGCATGGCTGCCGGGCTATCGCCATCGACCGAGCCGAAGTTGCCTTGGCCGTCGATCAGCGGCACGCGCAGCGACCACTCCTGGGCCATGCGGACCATGGCGTCATAGATCGCGAGATCGCCGTGCGGGTGGTATTTGCCCATCACTTCGCCGACCACGCGGGCCGATTTGACATACTTCTTGTTCCAGTCCAGGCCGAGTTCATTCATGCCATAGAGAATGCGGCGATGAACCGGCTTCAGGCCGTCGCGAACGTCCGGTAGCGCACGCGACACGATCACGCTCATGGCGTAGTCGAGGAACGACTTGCGCATCTCATCGCCGATCAAAATCGGTTTGACTTCGCCGCCCTTGGGCGCACCTGGCGAAGCCGGCGGATCGGTCGGCGGTTTCTTGTTGTCGGCCAAAGGGTCACGTCCGCTGTTGTGCGGCGCGGCTCACCCATGGACAGGATCAGCCAGCGCCAGAAAACGCCGGTCAAGGCGTAAGGCTGAGGGCGGTATAGCATGGCGACATGGCCCCGCAACGCACGGGGTCCACGGGCGGCGTGTTGTCCACAGAATCAAAGATGAACGTTGCTAGATCGCGAGGCCTCAATCGACGATTTTCTGCGCTCGCAGGTCCGCAATAGCGTCGTCGCCAAAGCCCGCCTCGCGCAGAATAGCATCGGTCTGCTGGCCGAGGCCGGGGGCAGGCTCGGGCGGCGGCACGCTGACGGACGCAAGTCCGAATGGCGCTGCGAGCGACAGTGGCAAAATCGGGTTGTTGGTTGCAACCACTGCACCGCAGGCACGCGCCTGCTCATCGTCAGGCAAGTCCTGTAGGCGGCCGATCAGTCCGACGGGAATTGAGAACTCATACAGCTTGTCACGCCAATAGGCCCAAACGTGCGCCGCAAAGATGGGATCCAGCAGTGTCGTCAGCGCAGCCGAGTTTTCGCGACGATCGTCCAGTGTGGCGAAGCGCGGATCACGGGCAAGTCCCGGCAGGCCCACGGCTGAACAAAATGGCCCCCAACCGACGCCCTCGCGGACGATGGTCAGCTGCAGCCAGCGCCCGTCACGGGTCGCGTAGATGTTGGTGAGGGCATTGCGTGGCCGGTCCCGTGGAGGGCGCGGCGGCAGGAAGCCACCGAGCAGGGCTGCTTGGGCACCGACGCCATTGGCCCACAACGCATTGGCATAAAGTGAACTGGTCACCTCGGTGCCTTGGCCAGTTTGCGCCCGCTGCAGCAGGGCCAACAGGATGCCTGACAGGAAAGCCATACCGGAGGCTCGGTCACCCTGGGCCGGCATCACGACGCCCGGGGGTTGGCCCTCATAGCGGTTGCAATCAACCAGGCCCGAGCGGGCGAAGTACGCGGTTGAATCAAAGCCTGGCAGATGCGCATCCGGCCCGCGCTCACCATAGCCGGTAAACGACGCATAGATGAGTCGTGGGTTCAGCGCGCGGACAT